>JBHLKV010000208.1:0-4788 GCA_048886305.1 Candidatus Hodarchaeota archaeon | reverse complement strand
TAGATAATGCCAACATCGTAATTCCATGCTTTTTATTTCGAGTTAGAGCAGCATGCATGGCTCTGTGAGCATGAATTACAATATTTTTATCATCAAGATAATCTCTAATTTCTTGTAATGCAGAGAAGCCAACAGTAAGAAAGTCGAGCATTATATATTCACCACCATGGTCAATAACATGGTCAGCTCTCTTTTTCATTATACTTAAGGGAGCTGTTATATTTGGCATATAGATCTTTTTCTCTCCCGTTTCAATCTCTACTTTGTCTCGAATTTTTAAGGTTTCCTCAATTCTTTTCTCAAATTTATTAAATGTCATACTTGTTAAATTTTCATCATCTTTTACAATATCTAAGCCTCCGGACCATGCTTGTCCACACACTTTTGCATGTTCTATTTCATTTAATCCTACTTTCGGTTTTACAATTGTGCCAAGTAGAGGGCGACCCCTTACTTTTGTTAAATTGCGTATCCCTTCTATCCCAAATTTTGGTCCTTTATATACTTCCACCATACTTTTTGGAAAAGAAATATCTAATAGCCTTAAATTATCTACTGCCTTCATTCCATAAATGTTACCGGCAATAGCACTTAAAATTTGAGACATATTGTCAGCTTCAAACAAATCTTTAGAGTATGCTATTTTTATAATTCCCTGAGGTTCATCAATATAATAAGCAGAAGGTCTTAATCTTTTTGCTATATCTTCAGACATAGTTACAATATCTGTCCATGTTCCAATTGAACTTTCCTTTGCGATTTCCTCACAAGCTTGCTCGAAAGATTTGCAGTCTATAGATTTTTCTACATAATACATTGCAAGAAGATCATCCTTGGTAGGCTCATATTTTAAATCAACATAATGCACCATTTTTCGCACCATTTACTTTTTAGAAACTTAAAATGATAATACAATATACAATAAAATCATAAAAAATTAATAAGATTTTTAATTATCATATAGAGTGAATAATTCCCAAACTGAATAAAAAATGAGTGAAGCAACAACTAAACAAATTACGATTAATGTTAAAGATTTAAGTTTTAAAAGTGATCAGCACGTAATTGATCTAATTAGATTTATGAGTGAAGCCCTACCTCAGATTAGTATTAATCGTAGTGGCAATGAGCTTGATATTGATATGCCTAATAAATTATCCAAGAGAGCAATTAGACTTAGAATAAAAAAATTTCTTTATAAGAACGGTTTAAAGGAAGAATTTAGACCAATCTTGTATAAAACCATGGATAAAGAAGGATATTCTGTAAAAGAGAGAAGAGTTATAGAATTGAGTTATTATTAAATCTACTTTCCCTAAAAATTAATAAAATTACTAAAACTTTTACTAATTGTGTCTTTAAAAGATATTGATTATAATATTTCAATCAAATCTATAGATGATTTACTACGATGTGTTAATTTAGCTAGTTTATTAGAAGTAGCTGGTTGGCCAAAAATCGGTAACATACATCGAACCAAAGATTTTGATAACACTAGATTTGAACATTTATTAGCAGGAATAGCTGCTATTCAACCTAATTTCAGAAATTTATGTGAAAACATCCTCACAACTTCAATTGAGAAAGTTCAAAATTTCAGTTTCGTTAGGTTAGGTGATTTTTTTAAAGACGCTGCTCAAGAAATGATGAACTGGCAATTGGGGGGAAATGTTCTTTTAGGACATATTTTAATATTAGCACCTCTAGTTGCTGCAACCGTTATATGTATAAAATTAAGTAAATACAATTTTAATGATTTTAATTATTACCTGAATAAAATTATTGATGATTCTTCGGTTAACGATACGATAAATCTCTATGAAGCTATAAGGAAATGCAATCCTGGAGGATTAGGAAAAATTAAAAAGTATGATGTTTATGATGATCATTCAATACAAGATATTCAAAAAGATGAGATGACATTAAAAAAAATATTTGAATTTTCTAAAGATTATGACTTGATAAGCCTTGAATACTCAACTGGCTTTAATATAATATTAAATGAAGGGCTACCATATTTTTTTGGAGCATTTAATCAATATAATGATATAAATATAGCAACCGTAAATACATATTTAAAATTGGTTTCAATACATCCTGACACACTAATTATCAGAAAAGCAGGATTAAAAGCAGCACAATATATCTCAAATTCATCATTAAAAATTTTACAGGTAGGAGGAATTTCTTCTAACGAAGGGTTAAAATTAACGCTAAATTTAGACAACGAACTTCAAGGAAAAGGAGGAAAAATGAATCCTGGAACTACAGCAGATCTAATTACAGGAATAGTATTTTGTGCTTTAATTTTTGGACTAAGATATTAAATCCAAAAAAATATTTGATATAAGTTTTTAAATAAATTTAAGGAATAAAAATTATCATTCTTAAAAGAAAACAAATGGAATTCTGTGATGAATGTGGAAGTATGATGCTTCCTTCAAACATGAATGGGAAAAAGGTTTTTAAATGTAAGTGTGGAGCAATAAAACCATTTTCGGAAGACAAATCTGATGCATATAAATTAACTACAAAAATTGACCATTCTATCCGAAATGAAGTTACTAACCTCACTGAAGTAATGAATTGGAAAGAAGAAAATCTAAGGAGCACTATAAAAGATTTTAAATGCCCTCGCTGTGGTTACGATAAAGCGCACTTAGAAACTCGCCAAACAAGAAGAGCTGATGAAGGAATGACTCATTTTATTACTTGTCTAAAGTGTGGTCGTATGAAAAAAATTGGGAGTTAAATTTTTGATAAAGTTAAGCTAAGAGTTTTCTAATAATCTCTTCTTTTTTAAATTCTTCAGAAAGAGTAACTCGTATTAATTTATTAGATGTTTTTACTCCAGTAATAATCGCTATTTGATTATTAGAAACGTTCAACTTTTTTTTAAAAATTGAGATTATTTCTTTATTCGCTTTATTTTGAATCGCTTTAGATTGAATAGAAACAATTAAATATTGATCATCATCCAAAAGATTCTGTTTTTTTGAATTTGGTTTTGCATAAATATGAAGTAAAAAGCTGTTACTACTTATTTTCTCGATAAATGACATAATTTCAATGATTCAAATATAATTGTCTATGTTTGATTTCAACCGCGTGAAAGATGGTTTTGATAGTCTAAGACCCCCTGCTAATTTATGACCGCCTCCAACTCCTCCTAGCTCATTCTTTATTTTTGTAATTATATCATTCACCCCCATACCCTTATGTTTCTCTAAATATTGCCTAGAACATCTAATACTTAATTTCATAGTTCCTGATGTTCTTTCAAGTCCACCTAAAAATAAGATTTTATATGGATCAAGAATTTCATTAACAGTACTAAAGCTAGCTGTATCTGACCAGTTGCTAGGTGCAATCTTACCCTTAACATCTATAAATATAGCTTTATTTGTTTCAAAACGTGGTAATTCGCTTGATAACGTTTTCAAATTTCTAGCAAGGTTGCTAATATATTCTAAATACAAATTTTTAGCATAGCGAGTTATTGTTTTTAGTTGGATCATTGAGATCGCAGCACTAATGTTCTTGAAGCATAAAATATTTAAGAGTATTGCATGTTCAAATGCAAAATTTAAGAGACCATTTTTATGAGGTAGTAAAGCAAAATGTCCAAGGCTTTTAAATTTAGCTTCATTTTGAATTGCTTGTATTTCAGAATTATTTAAATCAACGACTCGCGTTTTTGGATTAATATTTAATTCATATAAGAACGATTTAATTTTTTGATCAGATTCACCACCTAATCCATCAATATAAGGTAAAATACTATATTTTAATCCATTCTTAATCGATTCATGCATACTTCCGAATAAAATTAAACCCTCCTTATCTTCTATAAGTTCTTCATCTATTAACTCTTCATATATTTCTCTGTTAAATGATTTAAGCTTATCCATTGATTTAAGCGAATCTCCAGCTATTCCTATAATAGTTAACCAACCTTGTTTTATGACAGAAGCATTAATTTGTTTAGCAAACATATAAGCTAAAGTTGCACCTGCTATGTGATCAAGGCCATCATAACCATGAATAGTTGGATTTACAAAAAATAGATTTTCCGGATATTTGTCTCGATGAAGATTATCTTCTACTTCATGATGATCGAGGATAAAAAAGTATTCTTTTCTTTTGTTAATGATTGGAATTAAATCATTTAAATTAGAACCAACATCCGTAAAAATAAAAGCTGTTTTATCAGTTTGCCTTTTAGAGAAGATACCTTCTAGGTAGTTCTCCCAGGAAATTGATCTATTATATATAAAATAATCATAATCTATCTTCAATTTATATAAAAGATTTTGAATAATATGTAGACTACTTATCCCATCAGCATCATTGTGGGAAATGGCGATAATTCTATTATATGAATGATCTAAAAATTGATCAACCGCAGTTCCAAGATCTTCTAAAAACTTATTCTTATCTTGTTTCTTAGCCATTTAGATCATTTTGTATTTAAAATTCAAAACCACTATATTATTAGACTGAAATATAATTTAATTAATTTAAAATTTTAGTTATTATCCCTTAAGCATTAGTGAAATTTTATATAAATTCTAAATAAAGTTCATTATTATAAATACTTGGATTTAGAGGGAAATTAAGATAAAAATTAAAATCTTAGGAAAAATTAATTAAACTAATTTAATTTTTTGTGCTAATTAGTTCGAAATTATATGGTTAAATATGGTTAATAGTAAATGGAATAGAAAGGTCAATATTATAATATTCTTTTTATTGATATTACTTATTTTTGGTACATTAGTTTCATTT
>JBHLKV010000207.1:0-4824 GCA_048886305.1 Candidatus Hodarchaeota archaeon | reverse complement strand
TAGGTCAAACAATAAGCGCTCCTCATATGAATGCTATGATGTGTGAATATCTTGAACTTAAAGAGGGTGAAAAAGTTTTAGAAGTGGGAACAGGTTCTGGGTATCACGCTGCTTTATGTGCAGAATTAGTTGCTCCAAAAGGTTCAGACTTAAAAGGACATGTATATACAATTGAACGTCTTAAAGAGTTAGCTGAAGGAGCTAAACTTAGTTTGAAAGATACTGGATATAATAACAATGTAACCGTGATACATGGTGATGGTACATTAGGTTATCCTGAAGCGGCACCATATGATAAAATATTAGTAACTGCAGCTTCACCGAGTAAAATTCCTCAACCTCTAAAAGATCAATTAAAAAATGGTGGAATAATGTGCATTCCAGCAGGTTCTAAAAATTTTGCGCAAAACTTATATATTATTAAAAAGAAAGGAGATAAATTCGAGACCAAACGTGTTTCTGGAGTAAGATTTGTACCTTTAATCGGCAAATTTGGTTTTGATTAAATTGCAGAAAATGTTAAAATATAGAAGGAGTTTATTCAGAAAAGTTATTTTTTAGCTTTTTTTCCATTAATTTTTTACGAATATTTTTAACATACTCGTTATTTTGGATTCTATTTTTTATAGATTTGTTATTATACGCCCATCCATTACGTTTTTCAAAGTTATTTCCCTTAATTGTAACTCATTCTCTTTTTTTATTGTTTCTTTACTTTTATTACTACATTAATATTTAAAAAGATAATCAAAACCGACAGAATTCCTACTGTTCCTCACAAAATTGTAAAATAAGAAAAAAGTATATATATTAAAAAACCTTTAGCTGGAGAGTAATCTCAATACTTTTATCTATTTTCATGAGAGGAGTAACATTTATTCCTTGATAGATCTCTTTATAACCTTCTTCGGTGTAAGCATATGCAATGATTGGGAATTTACTAATTTTAATTGAACCTAATTTGCCTGAAATAGTAAATTCGATATTTAAATCGTAAGACTCATCGTAAGCTTTAAAATGGGATCCTTCATACTGAAATGGCTCAAGTAAATCCTTTTCCCTATCATCTTTAAGTTCCACTTGAGCGCTCTCCCACAGGAATTTCTTTGTATCTCCATTAAAGAAAAAGGGGAGATCAATTGCTACCTGTAAATTATCAACAATCCTTTCTAATTCTTCTTCTTGACCAGGGATTTCCTCAAAATTTACTCTAATTATTGCCTTAATTTGGTTTTTTTCAACATAAATATCTTTTGTAATTAAACAAGGATTTCTAAAATCTGTTTCGGTATCTTTTACAGTTCCATGTGTTTCCATTTCTAAAATCGCAAGCTTTGCATCTTTTTCACTACTCGTAACCTTAAAATTACCATCAATGAAATCACCAAACTCAGAGTATTGATCAGCATATAATTGTTCCAGAGTTTCATCTTTGTGTAAAAATCTTACCCGTAACATGCTCCGTCTAAAATTATCTACTAACACTTCTTTATCTTTAAGTTTTTTACTTTCATGATATGCTTCTCGCCATCTTGTTAAGGTATTAAGTAAATTATAAGATTTAGGTTTATAATCTAATTCAAATATCGTCCCTCCGTTAGCGGGATTAATATAAAGATTAAGTAAATTTGATTCAATTAAATAATCTATTTTACTATCTTTGTTAAAATCTAAAGGAGTTATATAGATATATGATTCCAGTGCTGGATTTATTAGGGTGTTTATCTCATCAATCAAATTCTCAGCATTAATTAAGTGAGTATATACTGAAAATCTTAAAAATTGTAAATAGACTCCTCCAAAAAGTCCATGCCAATAGCAGTCATTACATTGCGACTTATAAATCTCATCCCATGCTTCATATATTTTATCTAAGATTTTTGGGATTAATGCATCATCATCAACTTCGATTAATCGCTCTTCGGCCTTAATAAGTTTTTCTCTAACATAAAGCATTTTTTTATGCATATTATTAGATTCAGGATATTTCACGAGAAAATATCGCCAAAATCCACCTTTTAAAAACAAATACTCATCTTGTTTTTCAGGGTCGTCTTTAAATGCTTTCCTAATTTCCTTAAAGCGTTTTCGAATAGGGGTTAATAATACCCATTCCTCCATTTTATCATAACTTGCTGTGGGGAGATACACCAATCCTTTTGCTGGAAATTGCTCCATATATTCAGATAAAGTTAAGGATTTAATCCAGTTATTATTTATAATCTGCTCAAAAAAGGCAGGAATAAATGGTTTTCCATTATCACCATCTTTATGTCCACTACCTTCAACATAGCAGATTTCGTGGGTTGTACCCCATACCCCCATTTTTTCTGCATCTGAGATAAATAATGCTACTCGATCACCTTGAAAAGTTGCCATTTTTTTTAAATAATCAATAGAATAATAAGTTGGCTTCCATGGAGTTAAATATCTCAATTCTTCATTTATTGGAAAGACTCTTAACGTTTTTCCATCATCTTCAGTAATATATGTGTAAAAAGTTTCTTCTTCAGTTATCCCAGTCGATCGAAAATGATTATCATCAACTATTACATATTTTAAACCAGCATCATTCAGAAAAGAAGGATAGTTAGGTTCCCATACTCTTTCAGATAACCATGCACCATTCACATTTAATCCAAATTCTGATTGAATTAATTCTGATAACTTTTTTATTTGAGCAATCTTATCGCGGTATGGTATAATAGAAAAAATAGGTTCATAATAACCACCTCCAATTATTTCAACTTGATTTCGTTTTGCCATTTCCTTAAGTTTCTTTATAAATTTGGGTTTGTTTTCAATAAGCCATTCCAGCAAATTACCTGAAAAATGTAATGTAAATTTAATTTCTGGAACTAAATATAAGTTTTCTACTAAAGGCTCGTAAGATTTTTTATATACATCCTCAATAACCCACGAGAAATTATCAACTGGTTGATGGAAGTGGAAGACAATCGGGAGACAAATGGTTTTTTCTCTCATAATTCTAGATCGCATTTTTCCATTAGTTTAATATAAGTAAAAGGGGATTGCTTATAAAAAATAACATTATTAACCTTACTTTTAAAAGCTCAAATTCAAAAATTACAAATTTTATTAGCCTATAATAATTTAATTTATCATTCTTCTAGAGTTTTTTTATACAAATAGATCTAGATTTGGAAATATCGAACTCAAATAGTTGGTTTGCTTATGTTCACTAAATTTAAACGCATATATAACGAATATCCCGATACGTTTAAAGTGCTGACTCTCGCCACTTTTATTGACCGTTTAGGTAGCTTTGTATTATTTCCATTTTTTACTTTGTATATAACCGCACATTTCGGGGTGGGGATGACCGAAGTAGGAATTCTATTTGCGATCTTCGCAGGAGTAGGTATATTGGGTAGCTCGATTGGTGGAGCATTATCCGATAAATATGGTCGTCGTTTATTGGTCATATTTGGTTTGGTCGTAAGCGGGATAGGAAGTATCTTTATGGGAATTGTTGATGATCTATATATTTTTTACATACTCTCTGGATTATTCGGTTTTTTTGGCGATTTTGGTGGTCCTGCACGACAAGCAATGGTAGTGGATTTACTTCCAACAGAAAAACAAGCAGAAGGATTTGGGATTCTACGGGTGGCAGTCAATCTTTCAGCTACGATCGGTCCTATCCTTGGTGGGTTTTTAGCAACTCAATCATTTATGTTTTTATTTATTGGAGATGCTGTAAGCAGTATAATTACCGCATTTATTGTTTATAGTGTCATTCCTGAGACGAAACCTCAAATACTTGATGACAACTCAGAACAAACAATAATGAAAACCTTCAAAGGATATAAAGATGTGTTGAAGGATTGGGTATTTGTATCATTTCTCGCTGTTTCTGCCATAACAGTATTAGTATATATGCAATTAAATAGCTCTCTGTCAGTGTTCTTAAGGGACGTTCATAAATTCCCAGAACTGGGTTTTGGTTTCTTGTTTGGTATGAATGCGTTAATGGTGGTGCTATTTCAATTTTGGATAACTAGAAGGATTTCCAAATATGCCCCAATGAAGATGATAGCTGTTGGAACACTGTTATATATGATCGGTTTTGGGATGTATGGTTTTGTCTCTACTGTATATATGTTTTTCATTGCTATGGCAATTCTCACAGTAGGAGAGATGATTGCAATGCCTCTTGGTCAAACTGTAGCTGCATCTTTTGCGTCTGAGGATAAGCGAGGACGGTATATGGCAGTTTACGGCTTCCATTGGGCGATTCCAACTCTTTTTGGGGTTTATGCCGCTGGATTAGTTATGGATAATATTGGACCACGCTGGGTATGGTATTTGGCAGGAATTTTATGTATGTTTGCAGCGATAGGTTTTTGGCTACTCCATGGTCTTACCAAAAAGCGCTTTATGGAAGTAATGGAATCTTCAAAAGTATTGGAAGCTCCTAAATTAATGGAAGCTCCAAGAGTAATAGAACCCATAAGAGAAGATTTACATGAACCATGATATTATTTGCGAATACAGATTTCTTTACTAATTCAATATAGGAAGATACAAATATTCTAAAAGTAAAACATTTTTACCTATAAAAGATAACTAGTTATAATACTAAAGATTGGATTAAATGGATATTATGTTAAGCTTTGTCGATAATAATTTGGTACAAGATATCTTTAATTCTAATGAATTTAAAGGATGGCTTCTTTCAAAAAGATGGTTTGGTGATAAATTTGCACTATCTAATTTAGAGTTCAAGATTAACCTAAATTATTTTGAAATTCTTTCTGAAAGGATATTACTAACTGTAATAGAGATTAGTAAACCGGAATA
>JBHLKV010000206.1:0-4869 GCA_048886305.1 Candidatus Hodarchaeota archaeon | reverse complement strand
AAAAATTTAAAATCTTCATTTTGGAAGTGGGTATTAATAATCTCTTCTTTTGAAAATTTTTCAAGGATTATACAAAAAATTATCGTTATTGCTGGCAATCTAAGTCTGAGTTCACTAAAGTATTGATAAATCTGTTCTATTTTTGTATCTGATATAAAAACTAGCATTGCCTCAGCACCATTATAAAAAATAGTCCGTAAGAAAGACCGTCGTTGCCTGCAATCTATATTCCATAGAAGAAACTCAAATTTTTGATGCTTTCTAGCTAATTGATAGAAATATTCAATTCTGCTTATATTAACGCCGATATTCTCCTTATTTTCTATAGGAAGACAATTTGAACTTATTTTTTCCTGAAATTCATTTTTATATAACTCGGTTCCTCCTAAAAGACAAATTTTTTTTTTAAGGAACCGTTCAATAGGTTCAAGAAGTTCACATGAATTCAATGTAACACCACTAGATGTAGAAGAAATTTTTTAATAAAAAATTTTTTAAAAAGTTTTTTTATTAATTCTAATTTATCCATTTTAATAAGATATACTACAATCAAATTTAATTGTTAAATAATGAGTGAGAAATTAAAGGAATTCTTGAAAAAAATTCATGATCCTAAAAACAAGATTCCAGAATATATTTCTATAATAGTACGTACTGGAAAAAAATTGATTGACATAAAAATTCGTAAGGAAGTTGCTAATATATTGAAAGTGACTGCTCATGACGATCAATCATCTGGTTGGTTTTTACACTCCATACATATTCCTATTAAAAACTTAGGAATACCAACTGATTCTAAAGATAAAGAGATATTAGAATTTTTAACTAATCCTAATAAAATTACAAGTGATAAGCAAACTAAAGAATACGTTGAAGATCTATTGAGAAAATATATTGATATCCTTCCAGAAAAAAAGAAGCACTATTTCAAAACTGAAAGGTTTAAGAAAAAGAAAGAATTTAAAGTGGGAACTCAACTCAAAGGTTTTTAACTATTTAATTTTGCAACCTGGAGGAATAAATCTCCTTCTTTCATCAATTTTGAGTAAATAGGGTTCGCTTTTATAATCGGCAGCGAGTAGCATACCCTGACTCTCAAAACCCATAATTTTCCTTGGTTTTAAATTTGTTAATACAACAATTTTTTCATTAACTAGTTCTTTAGGTGAATAATACGCTGCGATTCCAGTCAAAATTTGTCTAAGCCTATTTTCACCACAATCCACCATCAATTTGTAGAGATTCCTCGATTTAGGGACTTTTTCACAGCTCTTTATTAATCCAACTCTTATATCTAATTTAATAAAATCTTCATATTCAATTTCCATAAATATCTCAACTTCTTAATGGCATTCCATTAAAATTAACATATTCTTTCGTTTTTGGCTTTATTTCTCGATAAGGATTTTTAACATTTTTGATTTTTCTACCAAAAGTTAAATATCCTGTATGACCTATCATTCTTACTTCTGGACGAGTAGCATTTTCTTTAACTTGTATTCTTCTTTTCAATAATTCATATGTATTTATTTCAACAAAATCATTATTTCTCATTGCGAAAGTTGTCTTTTTTACTTGCTCAATTGTAGGGGAAAAAGAAACTAATATCCCGCTTAGTTTTAAATAGGGTTTAACTTTTTCTACGGCTTTCCAAGGAGTTGCTAAGTCTAAAACAATAGCATCGATATCTCTGTATTCATAATTATCTTCTAATATATCTCCAAATTGTACAGTAATAACATCCTGTAAGTTAGCTTTAATAATGTTCTTTTTAGCTCGTTTAAGAGATTTTTCACGAATATCATAGGAATATACATGTCCATTTGGTTTTACAAAATTCCCTAAAATGCAAGTTAATCCTCCAGAACCACAGCCAGCTTCAATAACAATACTTCCCGGTCTAATCCCTGAATAAATTACGATTAAACCAGCATCTTCTGGATAAATAATTTGTGTTTTTCTGGTCATATGAAGAACATAATCAGAAGGTAAGGGTTTTAAAACATAGAATTTATATCCTTGACTTTCATAAGGTTTGGAGAAAATTACAGACCCAAAAGGTTTTCCAATAATATCATCAAATTCAATAATCCCTCTATGCGTGTGAAAACTACCTCCTGCCTTCGTTTGAATTAACCATCTCCTTCTATCATCAAGGATTAAGAAGATTAAATCATTTTCTTTTATTATATTTGCGTCCATAATATTTTTTAAACAAGTTTTTCATTTATATCTAAAATATTTACATATCTTTAATTTTTTACCATATATTTCCTTTTAATATTAGCTTATTTACAAAAAATATATAAAAAATATTATATTTTCACACATAACTACATTTATAGAAGTCTTTTTTATAAATATTCTTTAATGAATTAATTTATGAGTAAGGATAAAACCAACAATTCTCAAAGCTCAAGATTATCCTTTAGGGATCTACAACATCAAATTGAAGACTTTAGACAGAAAAGAGACGAACTAAATAAAAAAACAAAGGATTTTATCAATGGATTACAAGATATTGAGATAGAGATCAATACTACTTTAAAAATTGCAAAGGAAAAATATAGAAAAAAAAGAGATTATTGGAATAATAAAGTAAAGAAATTAAAAGAGAAAAAAATAGAGTACAAGACCTTATTGGACAATTTTATAGAGGAAAAGAAAAACATTCAGAAATCTACTAACGATGGTAAGGCTTCAAAAAGTTTTATTTCTATAAAACAGATTGAACGTAAAATCGATAATTTAGAAAGAAAAATTGAAACTGAAAATCTTAATATTGCTGAAGAAAATGCTATAATTGATGATATCAGAAAATTAGCCGCAATGAAGCAAGAATATTTTATTGAACAACAAAATAGTGATCTCTTTAAACTTGAACGTAAAATTGAGATTGTAAAAATCAATCTTAATAAAATTTATGAACAATTAAATAAATGGTCAAATAAATCACAAGAATATCATGCTAAAATGCAAGAACTCTTCCAAAAAGTAAATACATTAAAAGAAAAAAAGAAAAAAACGGAGGAGGAGTTAATAGAAAATAAAAAAGCAGCGGATCATTATCATGGACAATTTTTAAAATTAATGAACCAAAGAAGAAAATTTTCCAAAGGCAAACGACCTTATTATCCAAGTAAAAAACCTGTGAAAAAACCTACTCTTAGTACTAAAAAGAATGAGTTACTTGAAAAATTAAAACAAGATAAATTAGAAAAAGCTCTCGAAAAACAAAAAGCTGGAAAGAAATTAAATTTATATGAAGCAAGATTAATTTTAGAAAAATCTAAAGGTTAATTCTATGAAATAATTATTGAATTAGCAATTTATATAATTGGTAAATTTAGAACTTAACAGTAAAGCTGAAAACTCGAATTTTTGACATAAGATTTAAAAAAATTGAATATTTATTATTTTATTAAGATTTAAAATAAAATAAAAAAGGATTAGATTTAATTTGAGTAATAAAGTAAATGAAATCCGAAAACTTTTGATGGAGCATCATGATTGGTTTAAAAATAGTATTCCATTAATCGCATCTGAAAATATTACAAGTCCTGCTGTAGATGAAGCCTGTTGTAGTGATTTTAGTCATCGATATGCTGAAGGATGGAGTGGACAACGTGTTTATGCAGGGTGTAAGTATATAGACCAGATAGAAGATATTTGTATGGATCTTGCTAAAGAGTATTTTGATTGTATTCATGCAGATGTTCGTCCAGTTTCTGGTGTTGTAGCAAATTTAGTAATGTACAATGCCTTTACTGCAGATAATAATGGGAAAATGTGTTGCATGTCAATAGTTCGGGGAGGGCACATTTCACATGGTCCCCGATTTGCCAAGAGTGGAAGAGAGATCTTTGGCACAGCTGGAACTACGAGAGGAATAAATGTAGAATATCTTGCTTTTGATAATGATGAGATGAATCTTGATATTGATGCTTCAGCAAAAATTATAAGAGAATTTGAACCAGACTTAGTATTATTTGGTGGATCCGTTTTCCTGTTTCCCCATCCAGTAAAAGATCTTGGAGAAGTTGCTAAAGAAGTTGGAGCTTTTGTAGGTTATGATGCTGCCCATGTAGCAGGATTGATTGGTTCCGGCTTTTTTCAAGATCCTCTAAGAGAAGGTGCTGATGCAATGACAATGAGTACACATAAAACTCTCCCAGGTCCTCAGCATGGTGCTCTAGTATCGAATAGAGAAGATTTGATTGAGACATTAAGATCTTGCGCTTTTCCAGCTTTATTATCTAATCATCATCTCCATAATGTTGCGGGTTTAGCCATAGCTTTAACTGAAATGCTTGAGTTTGGTAAAGAATACCATAAAAATGTCATTGAAAATGCCAAAGCTTTAGGAGCCGCATTACATGAACGAGGATTAAAGGTGTTAATGGAACATAAGGGCTTTACAGAATCTCATCAGATTGTTGTGGATATCACTGATTATGAGAAAACAATTGGATTAGGAGGAGATATCGAAAAATTATTAGAAGGTGCAAATATTATAATCAATCGTAATCTTTTACCCTACGATATCGCAGAAGGTAGACATTATCAAAATCCAGGAGGATTAAGACTAGGAACATCTGAAGTTACAAGACTCGGCATGGGCAAGAGTGAAATGATGGATATTGCTGAGTTTTTCAAAAATTTAATCATAGATAAAAAAGATCCAAAAAAAGTTAAAAATGAAGTGGCTGATTTTCGTAAAAATTTCCAAGAAATTAAGTATTGCTTTCAAACTCAAAATAAAGCTTATGAATATCTTAAATTTTTTTAATACTTAATTATCTTCTTTTTTAATAAGAATCATAAAACTTATCTAAAATGATAGATTCTTTATGTTATTCGAATTTTTTA
>JBHLKV010000205.1:3588-4890 GCA_048886305.1 Candidatus Hodarchaeota archaeon | reverse complement strand
CGCACTATTTTTTCGTATTCATCCATCATCCAAGCCATAATCTGGGGATTTGTATAAACATCTGGAGCAGGAACATCGATATTAGGTCCTATAAAGTCTGCTAGCTGTCTAATATAACTCCTTGCTAATGTTTCAAGTTCACGATTACTCATATTTCTTGGATCACATATTATACCTCCTTTTGCTCCACCAAGTGGAATATCAACACATGCAGTTTTCCACGTCATCCATGCACTTAAGGCTTTTACAAGAGAAGCACTCTCCTCAGGATGCCATCTAATTCCTCCTTTCATAGGACCTCTTGCAGAATTGTATTGAGAACGGAAACCCTTAAATGTCTTTAATGTTCCATCATCCATTCTCATTGTAATTCTAATTTGAACGAATCTTTCAGGCTCACTTAACGCATCATATATTGTACTATCATATTCCTTAAGTTGGCATGCATCATAAAGTTGCTTTTGTGAGATTTTAAACGGGTCTAAACTTTCACTCATGATATTGTCATAATTTTAATTCGTATAAGTATTTTAAATTGTTTAAATATTTAAACATTTTAAATTGAAAAGCATAATAGAAATAGGATTTTTATGATGGGAATGATTTGGGAAAAATTATATTCTGAAATATTACCTTTTTACCTCAATTTTAGGATAAAAATCCTTATTACAGAAAAGTTAATTTTGTAAGGTATATTTATCCTAAATAAGAAACATTTCTAATTAAATCATGATTATTGTCTTAGATTTTGGGGGGCAATATTGCCATTTAATTACTAGAAGAATTAGAGAATTAGGGGTATATTCCGAGATTTTACCTTATGATGTTGATATAGCAATCATTAAAGAAATTCATCCAAACGGAATTATTTTATCTGGAGGACCAGGAAGCGTATATGAGAAAGACAGCCCCCAATTATCAAAAGAATTTTATGAGTATGTAAGAGAAAGTAAAGTTCCTGTTCTTGGGATTTGTTATGGTTTTCATTTACTTATTGATCAACTTGGAGGAACAATTGAACCATATGATCAAAAAGAATATGGTCGGACAGAAATAGAAATTATAAAGACAAAAGGTTTATTTGAATCATTAAAGAAAAACGAAATCGTATGGATGTCTCACGGAGACCAAGTAAAAGAAATGCCTGAAGGTTTTGAAATCTTAGCAAAAACAGACACATGTCCTATTGCAGCTTATCAAGATGAAGAACTAAAAATATATGGTGTTCAATTTCATCCAGAAGTAGTTCATACACCAAAAGGAAATGTAATATTAGATAATTTTATTAGTAAAATCGCCAAT
>JBHLKV010000205.1:0-3488 GCA_048886305.1 Candidatus Hodarchaeota archaeon | reverse complement strand
ATCCAGACATTAAATATCTTGCTCAAGGGACAATTTATCCGGATCGTGTTGAATCTAGTGCTACAAGCAACGCTTCAGCCCGAATTAAATCACACCATAATTTAACTCTACCAGAAGATATGACATTAGAAGTTATAGAACCTCTTAAAGATCTCTATAAAGATGAGGTTAGGAAAATCGGCATAAAGCTAGGAGTACCAGAGGAAATTATAAATCGACATCCGTTTCCTGGTCCTGGATTGGCAGTAAGAATTATTGGTGCGATTGATAAAGAAAAATTAGACATCTTACGCCAGGCTGATGAGATCCTAATAGATGAAATTAAAAAAGCAGGAGTTTATAGCCAACTCTGGCAGGCTTTTTGTGTACTTTTGCCCTTAAAAACAGTTGGAATTATGGGAGATTATCGAACTTATGAGTATATATGTGCAATAAGAGCAGTTGAATCTTTGGATGCAATGACTGCAAATTTCGCCAAATTAGATATGGAATTATTGGAAAAAATTGGTACTAGGATAATTAATGAGGTGAAAGGGATAAATCGAGTCGTTTATGATATCTCAAATAAACCTCCGAGTACAATTGAGTATGAATAACCAATAATATTATGTTCCTTCTTTTTCTACTTTCCAAGCACTATATCCATGGATAAACAAGCATATCGCAAACGTATATAATACGATCTTTTGAGCAGTTACTTGAATTACTAGCCCATTAGCTGTTTCACTACTCGGTCCTGCGAATAGAAATACTAAATATAAGGCTAAAATCACTGTAAAAACAATAAAATTATATCCATAATGTTTAGGATAATTTTTATTAACAAAAATAGCAATAGAATATAAAAAAGCAGCAAAAAATCCTATTAAAAATCCAGCATAGACAAAAAAGATATGTACTGCACGATGAACATCTGATGGTGCAAAGGTTATCCCAGAAAAACAAAATGCCGAGAATATTCCGAGAATAGAACCTCCAATGCTTATCCAATATTCCATACTTCCTCTATCGAAAAAGTTAGGAAAAGCTAAAAATGATGGTACCAAGAAGATCCCTACTATAAAAAATGCTAGACTAAAAAAAACAAAAGAAAGTAGATTAGATTCACCTGAATGCGCAACAGTTCGACCAATATCACTAAAAAAATTCATGAAAAAAGAATATCCTTCAATTGAAGGATCTCTATAAGTTCCTCCGGCATAAAATAGCATTCCTAAGAATGTAAAGAAGATAAATTGAGCACAACCAACCATACATAAAATGTATGCCCATTTTTTCCAATCTGAAAGATTCAATTTAATTTTTCCCTTAATAAGAGTTAAAGATTGAAATATTATCAATTTAAAATTATTTAAAACTATTGCTAATTTTAGAATTATTATGACTGAAAATGAAATTGCATGGGATTTAACGGAAATTTTTTCTGGACCTGATGATCCTAAAATAACTACAACTATGGACAGCCTTTCAAGAAGAGCTAATGAATTCATAAATAATTATAAAGGAATAATCATTGGGGATGATTTTGATTCTCAAAAATTACTAGAGCTTTTTCAAAGACGAGAAGAGTTTCAAGCCGATTTAGCTGAATTAAACCTTTATACAAATAAATTATATAGTGGGAATATGACAATTCCAGAAAGCGAGGCTTTGAAAAATCGGGTAGAGGATTTTGGCACAAAAATATCTAAAGAATTAGCATTTTTAGAGCTAGATACGGCAAAATTTGTAAATGACAATCCTGATCTTGTTAAGGATCCGATTTTATCTAATTACAAGCATATTATAGAAAATATTCAAAGAGCATTTCCTCATTATTTATCGGAGGTGGAAGAGCAATTAATCCTTGAAAAAGATCAATATGGGATTAGAGCCTGGAGTAATTTACAATCTAAATGGTTAAATACCAGAAAATTCATGGTAAATGTTGAAGGTGAGGAAAAAGAACTTTCATATGGTGAAGCGAATGCTTTACTTACACATTCAGACAGGGATACTCGAATATCAGCAAATAAATCTATTTATGAATTGCTCGGTAGGGAAGAATATGTTTTTTCATCAGCTCTACGAAGTGTTTGCGGAGATTGGGTAAAAAATTCTCAAAGGCGAAAATATGATAGTCCAATGCACGATAGTCTCTTAGTAAATGATACAAATCAAGAAATCATAGATAATTTAATGAAAGCAATAGAAGAAGGAGTAGAAGTCTATCGCAAATATCTAAACTTAAAAGCTAAAATTTTAGATCTTCCTAAGCTAAATTGTGCAGATGTTCGAGCTCCACTCCCGATGGCGCCCCATAAAAAATATTCATGGGAAGAAGGAAAACAGATAGCAATTCAAGCTTATGAAAAATTTGATCCTGGATTTACCGAGATTGTTAAAGATATGTTTAATCGAAATCATATTGATGCGAGTCCTAGAATGGGCAAAAGAAATGGAGCAAATTGCGCTTCATGGTACAAAGGTAATAGCTCTTATATTCTTATGACCTATACGGGATCAATGAATGATATTTATACGCTTATTCATGAGCTTGGACATGCCATCCATGATTATCTGGCTATTGCTGAACAAACCTACTTAAATATTCATCCTGGTTATACCGTAGCAGAAACCGCATCAACCTTTGGGGAATTATTAGCAACTGATCTCCTCCTTGAAAAAGCAGATTCAAAGGAAGAAAAAATGGCGATTTTAGCTCACATATTGGATGATGCTGGGCAAGCTGCTTTTCAAGTGAGTGCAAGAGTCTGGTTTGAACAAGATCTTTATAGGGCTCTTGAAAGAGGTGAAAATTTGGATGGAAAAACGATTTCAAAATATTGGTGTGCTGGGAGAGACAAAATTTATGGGGATTCTGTAGAATGGTTTGATGAAATGGATTGGGAATGGACCATGAAACCACATTACTTTATACCAAATTTTCGTTTCTATAATTATCCATATATTTATGCTCAATTGTTCGTTTATGCCTTATATAAAACATATAAACAAGAGGGAAAAGATTTCGTTCCGAAATTTAAAAATCTTCTCGCTGCTGGTGGTAGTTTATCCCCTGAAGATCTTGGTAAAATTGTAGGACTAGATGTCACTAAAAAAGACTTTTGGAAGTTAGGAATTAAACAATACGAAGATTTTGTAAATGAATTAGAAAAACTTCAAAAATAGTTTATTTAATAATAACTAGTTTTTCTTTTGCATTTTTTTATAAAAATCAAGAAAAGGTTAAAGACTAATAATTCCCGGAGTGAATCTCTTCTTTCACTAAATCAAAGTCAAGAGATTCTTGAGACTTTATCCCTAAACTCCACTTTTTACATATCTCTTTAGCTCGTTGAGAAATATATGCTATATCTTGGCGATCAATCAAATCGATTTTAAATTTTCTTGCTCCTGCTAATAATTGCTTAAGTCCAGTACCTAATTTTGATACAAAATAAGTATAAACTCCTATAGCTGAAGGCGGTATCTTCCTTCCATTATAG
>JBHLKV010000204.1:0-4915 GCA_048886305.1 Candidatus Hodarchaeota archaeon | reverse complement strand
AATAATTCAGTAATTAATAATCCTGAAAAATAAACAGAAGAAGCTAATGGGTGTAAACCTGTATGGTTACATTTTTCACATCCCTTTTGTTTACAATGAGGACAAGACATATGAAAATGTTTTGTTTCAACATCCATTAGCCAAGATCCACATTCTACACATGCTTTAACTCTTGATAATTTTATTCTTTTCTCATTGAAAAGGATTTGAATTACATTGGCTCCTAACATCTGATTTTTTCTAACATAATTTCTTATTTGCTCTAATGTTGTTTTATTATCAATTTGAGCTAGTTCAATAGAAATATTATGAGGTTTACTGGGATTTAATTTATTACCACCCCATTTTTTATCATCGATAATAATTTTTTGGTTATCAAATTGCTTTGAAAGCAGCGTAAGTAATGTTTGATGACTCCCATAACTATTATGGACTATTTGTGAGAAAATAGTAATAGGATCCTTTTCTGCTAAAGTCTGAATTGTACCAATTATCTCATCTTCAGTATTGATTGATATCTTTGCTCCGCAATTTGGACATGCTCTATTTCCGAATCTAGCATATAATAATCGAAGTAAGGGATGTAATCCAGATGCAGTAGCTAAAGTTGAATTTGGGTTTCTATTTAATAAATTTTGACCTACTGCGATTGCAGGAGTCAAACCACTTATAGAATTCACTTTTGCTGGAGGCAACCTAAAGGAGCTACGACCTTTAGCAAATAAATCAAGGAAATGACGACGAGATTCGTGATATAAAGTGTCAAAGACTAAAGAAGATTTACCTGAACCTGAAACACCAGTAACTACAGTTATTCCATCACCAAAAGTAACGTCTATGTTTTTTAAATTATTCTCTCTTGCTCCTTGAACCTTTATTTCCATAGATAATCGATTATTCGCATTAAATTTTTATCAATATATTAGTAATTAAATTCAATTTAAATAAAAACCCGTTTTAGAATTTTGGTTATTTTTTACTTCTTTAGGAGTTCCAGTCGCAATAATTTCTCCACCTTTTGGACCTCCTTCTGGTCCTAATTCAATTAAATAATCTGTATATGACAAGATTTCAGGATCATGTTCAATAATAATAACACTATTGCCTTCTTGGACTAAATGCTCTAAAAGTTCCATTAACTTAACAGCATCATAAAATGATAACCCAACTGTAGGTTCATCTAAGATATAGAGTGAATTACCTTTACGAGCCTTACCCAATTCTTTTGCTAATTTAACACGTTGTGCTTCTCCACCACTTAACGTAGGAGCAGGTTGTCCTAGTGTAATATATCCCATCCCAATATCATCAAGGATCTTAAGTATATTAGATATATTGGATTGCGATTTAAATAACTCCAATGCTTCATTAACAGTCATGTCAAGTACCTCTGATATTGTCTTGCCTTTATATTTAAGTTCTAAAATCTCTGGCTTATATCTCAAACCTTTACATTCTTTACACGGAATTGTGAAGCTACTGAGAAATGAAATTTGTAAATCTGTTTCACCTGTACCTTTACAAGCGGGACATCTTCCATTATCAGAATTGTAAGAAAAATGGCCTGCTTTATATTTTCTTTTTTTTGCTTCAGGTGTTTTGGCAAATAAATTCCTTATTTTATCCCAGATACCTATAAACGAACAGGGTGTAGATGTTCTTACCCGTGATATTGGCTTTTGATTAACTACAATAACTTCATTAATATGTTCCCATCCCTCTATAACACCAGAATATTCTAGAAGTTCCTCACCGTTTTCCTCATTTTCTTTATCGTTATTTGTTTTCTTTGAGGGCAGATCAGCTCCTTTTTTAAAATATGGTGTTATCAATGGAACGAGAGTATCTAATATGAGAGAACTTTTCCCTGATCCAGAAAGACCTGCAATCCCAACCATCATCCCCAAAGGAATTTTCACAGTAATATTTTTTAGGTTATTTGTTTTTGCACTTCTAATTGTCAGGAATTTAGTATAATTATCAACAATTTTGCGCTTTTCATAAGACTTTTCTGGCAATTTAATATTTCCAGCTAAAAATTGACCTGTATATGAGTTTTTGATTTTTTGGATGCCGTCCAGTGAACCTTGATACACTATTTCTCCTCCATTAATTCCTGCTCCTGGGCCAATATCAATTATCTCATCAGCAATATCTATAAAATGTTTATCGTGCTCTACAATGATTACAGTATTTCCTAAATCTTTCAATTTTTTTAATAACTCAATTAAAGATTCCTTTTCTAATTCGTGTAAACTCATACTGGGCTCATCTAAAATATAAATGAGAGAATCAAGACCAGCATCCAAATGAGTCATTAAAGATAATCGTTGAAGTTCACCACCACTCAATGTTGGTAAGGAACGATGTAGATGTAGATATGAAAGACCAACATTAACCATACGTTTCAGACCTTCTATTAAACTGTCTAACATTGATTTGCCTTGAGGGCTTTGTATATGTTTTTCACTCAAATCTTCCAAAAACTCTATTAGTTCATCAATTGTCATCATTGCTAACTCACCAATATGAGTATTTGAAATCTTAATCTCTCTGGCTTGTTCATTGATTCGAAAACCATCACATTCCTCACATTTTTTTGTTGACATGAAATTTTTATGTATTTTATGTCGTCTATATGCACTTTTTGACTCTGACAGAGCACGTTTTACATGAGGAATAATTCCCTCAAACTCTCTTTCTAAAATCCCGGTAAAAGTTTTAGAATCCCACTCAAAAGGTAACTTTTTGCCACTTCCATATAGAAAAACTTGTTTAACTTTGTTTGATAAGTTTTTATACGGTGTGTTAATATCAAAATCATAAAATTTTGGTAATTGTTCAACAAAACGGATTTGATCAGCAAAAACAGCTGATCCTGCTTTTGTTATTTGAATTAAATCTTTATTATTATCTTGAACGATTAAATCCTCTGTAATATCCATCGTATAACCCCTTCCTTTGCACGTTAAACACATGCCAGAAGGCTCATTAAAAGAAAAATGCTTGATCTGCTTCCTTTCTACAATCATTCCACATAAATCGCACTCAAGATTATTATTAACTGGTTCTTTGCATATAGGACATATTAAAACCCCTTCAGTAGCATAGAGCATCCTGAGTAATCCATAAATTCCTGTTTTAGTTCCAACAGTGGAACGTGGATTAAATACTCGTGTTGTTCGCTGTTCTACTGCAACTGTGGGACTAAGTCCTTCTATTAAATCGAATGGTTTTTCATCTTCAAATTTGGGAGGGAAACCAATCGATTGCAAATATCTATTCATTCCCTCATCAAAAAGAATATCAAAGGCTAAGCTTGATTTGCCTGATCCTGATACTCCTGTAATTAAAATTATCTTATGTTTGGAAATATTAACATTAATATTTTTTAGATTATGAATTCTTGCTCCAACCACTTTAATTTCATCCATATTTAACTCATCAATTTTTTCAATTTACTTTTTGCATTATATAAAAAGCACAATCAAATTCAATAGGATTTTTTTTAACCATTTCGACTTCTCTTTCATATTGTCGGAGTTTGTTAAGATTTTGAGATAATGAATATTTTTTACGTAATTCTTGAATTTTTTTTTCTAAGGGTTCATAATATTCTGTCCACCAACATTTTTCAGGCAATAAAACCTGGTTTTTGAGTTTAAATCCAAATTTAGAAAATATACCAAATTTATCTTTAATCCATTTTATCATTTCACCCATAACCAAAAAACCATTAGGCTTTAGCAATCTACTACATTCCTTTAAGCTTTTCTTTAAATCAAGAATATGTAGTACTCCCTCATCCCAGAGGATGTCAAAATGTCTATCTGGGAAACCAGTCTTGTATAATGAACAATTAATAGTTGATACTCGAGCTGAAAGATCTTTCATCTCAATTCTTTTATTTAGTTTATCTAAAGCATCTTGATCAATGTCTATGCCAATTACTTCTCCGCTACTTAAACGTGCTAATTCTATGGTAGGTATTCCTGTACCACAACCAATATCGAGTATACATGGCTTGTCTAATTTAGGAAGCATCTGAAATGCTTCCCGTGTATATTTGAGGAATATCTCTCTTAAATGTTCCAAATTCAATTCTTTTATGATATCTATACTCATTTATTCTCTTCTCCTTTTCAACTATAGTATCGTTTTAAAACTCTTAAAGCAAATAATGTAATCCACTTGCTTTCTTTGCCCTTCTGATCGATATTTGCCTGAACTCGTCCATTAAATGTCTTTTCTAATTTCCATCTACTATTTTCATTTTGCTTTGATCTAACTAAGTTAATAGCATCCTCCATTCGTTCATCTTTATAACTTAATTTTGTTAAAATATCTAAGACTTCTAATGCATCTATTTTCCACATCAAAGGGAATCCAAATTGGGTCCATTCTTCCTTAGCTATCACATTAAGATCATGGCTCCTTTTATAAATGTGATGATTTAGCATATATTCCGCTGCTCTATTAATGAAATCATTTATTTGATCTGATCGTTTATCTGGAGGAATTTCCGCTAGCGCTTTCAAATTTTTCACAACTCCCATATGGCATGTATGTTTTCCCCAACAATTTTTAAATCTTTCATAAGGCCATCCTTTAGGAGCTTTATCTATTCCATCATCCAGTCGTTGATATTGTAAAATCCATTCGATTCCTTGTTGAACTCTTGGATCTTTAAAGTATCCAAACCTTATTAAAGCCCAGATCATATTCCCTGTTAAGCAGGGAATTACTTGTTCATGAACACCGCCACCATCCACATTGCCATGAATAGAAAAACCTCCACTTTCTCGATCCTGTGAATATTTAAGAATATATTCACATGTGTTTTTGATTCGATCATCATTCCCATCGGCATTAAGTTCTGCTAATACTATAAAAGTCCATACAGTTCCTTTGTATT
>JBHLKV010000203.1:0-4933 GCA_048886305.1 Candidatus Hodarchaeota archaeon | reverse complement strand
GAAAGAACTGACTATTTAATACCCTATTCTATTGAATTAAAGGGTGAAAAAAGATATACAAAAAAATTTATCTTAAAAGAAAGATATAGAGAGTTACTCTGTATTAAACCTAGCTATTATAAAAAAAAATTTCATAAGGGTGCTGATTTAAACCCAAGAAATTTAATATTCATTAAATATAAGAAAGTTGATGACAAATTAGTAAGAATCAATCCTGATGAAAGAATTTTCAAAAGGGCTAAATCCCCATGGAATAAGAATGAATTTAAAGATGAACTTATTGAAAAAGAATATCTTTTTAAAGTGATTAAAAGTACTGAATTAGTAAAATTTTTTGTATATAATTATTATTATGTTTTTCTACCAATCTCAAAAGAGGATTTTGGTTTTAAGTATTCAAGTTTACCTAAAAATGCTAAATGCTTTTATGATAAAATTAATCAAATATATTTGAATTATAAGAAGGAAACTACAAAAAACGATTCTTTAATGGATAATCTAAATAGATGGTCTAAATTGATTAACATTCGACAACTCTCAGATATAAAAGTGATCTACAATAATTCAGGCTCAGTATTAAATTCCGCAGTTTTACAAGGGAATTTTATAATAACAGGAGATTTGAGTTTTTATGCTGCTAAGAATCTTGATGAAGCATATTATCTATCAACCATATTAAATTCCACGATAATGACAAATCAAGTTCAAATAATGAAAAGTTCAAGGCATATCTTCAAAATTCCTTTTGATATCCCTATTAAACCATTCAATCCTTATAACCATAATCACCAGAAGTTAGTAAAATTAGGAGAAAAAGGAGAAGAAATTGCAAAAAATACTGTTTATAAATTCCTCAAAAATAATGATTTCTCCAAAATGAAAATTCAAAACATATTATATGCTGAGTTAAGCGATATTTTGAATCAAATTGATGAAATTTTAAAGAATGAAATTGATGATTAAGAATTTTTTAAGATTAAAATAAATAGGTGTATTTATTTCTATCACTTAATTAATACCACAGTTTGAAATAATATGATTTCTTAGGTAAATTCTAATGCGATCATTTGTTTTTAAGATTCTAATAGCGGGGAATGGCGGAGTGGGTAAAACTTCATTGCTACGTAGATATGTCGATGGATTCTTTGATGATTCTACTATTGAAACGGTAGGTGTGGATTTCTTCATTAAAGAAATTGAATTTAACAATACATTTTGCATGTTGCAATTATGGGATTTGGGGGGTCAAGAAAGGTTTAGACATTTAATTGAAAATTATGTAATGGGTGCTAGGGGTGCTCTCCTTTTATTTGATATGACACGGATGCCAAAAATCGAAAGTATTTTACAATGGGTGAATATTATAAGAATACATGATTTGAATTTGCCTATAATACTTGTTGGAACTAAAATTGACCTTGAAGATGCAATTGCAGTCGATGATGAAAGTGCTATTCATATCAAAAATGCTTTTAATATGATTAATTATGTTAAAACCTCTGCTAAAACTGGTTCTGGCGTTGAAGAACCATTTGAAATATTAGCAAAAACAATCAAGAAAGGAATTAAATACTGAACTACTTAAAGGGGGAGTATGAGGAGTGGGCGTGGATGAACTTATTATTTTGGGATCTGGTGGCGGAAGACATCATATAAGAACTCAACACAGAGCCACTGGAGGTATTTTATATAAATTCAATGGGATTCAATCCCATATAGACCCTGGACCAGGAGCAATTGTGCGAATAAATCAATATAATGAAGATCCTATTAAAACAGAATTATTTATTGTAACTCATGGACATGTCGACCACTATAATGACCTAAGCGCTTTAATTGAGAGTTCTAGAGAAATATTGCATGATAAAAATTATAATTACCTCAAAAAAGGGACATTAATTACCACAAATGAAGTACTTAAGTTAACGTCCAATTATCACTTAAACATGCTTGAAAAGATAATACCTTTTAAAGCCGGAAGCAAATATAATTATAAAGATGTTGAAATAATTGGCACTAAAGTTGTTCATACCCCCAATAATGAAGGGTTTGGCGTAATTTTTAACCTAAAAAATTATTCATTAGCATTTACAAGCGATACTATGGTATATGATAGTTTTTCTGAACAATTTTCCGGAGTAAATATTCTAATTCTTAATTTATTACGACCAAATTCCGTTACCTGCAAGAGGCACTTATGTACCGATGAAGTTATTCCATATCTTAATAAAATTGACCCTCCTCTTAATGGATTAATTATAACCCATTTTGGTTCGTATATGGATGGACCTAGATCTGCCAAAAATTTTGTACCAAGTCAAGTGAAAAAGCTAAAACAAAAAACTACCGTTAAAAATGTCATTGCTGCGGAGGATGGATTGAAAATTAAAATTGCTTCTCTTTTAGAATAAATTCAAATCCTCTCTCCTTTAGCAGAAATGCTTGTTTTAAAATTAATATGTTCTCGATATTGAAACATAAATAATTTATAATCACATCATTTTTATAAGAGGATATACCTATATATTATAGGAAGGGAAACTAAAAACAAGATAATTTGAGCTAACATTGGATTTCGCCCTCTATTAAACTCTTTGAGGAGTTTAATTCTCTCCCTGATTTTTTTCTAATTGCTCGAATTTCTTATTCCCTTCACTTCTTTACATTTTTATTAAAAATTAGATAGATATAAATACAATATTGAATCTTCATAATTGGGTTACGTTCAAAAAGAATTAAATTGATTCCTAACCAGAGCAGAAAATTAGAGATTTATTTTAAAGGAATCCAATACCTACATACAATACATTGGAGTACAGTCTCAAATTTTTTCTCTTCAGAGTTGTTATTGACAATTTTTCTAGTTATCATTACATTACCGCACTTTTCACATATATATAATTCTTTTGCTTTTATTTTTTGTGCGGTCATGTTCTATATCACGAAAGTTCCCTTATTATGTCAATATAATTTTTAATCTAAATATTATAAAGGAGAATATTTTCTTAATACCAACCCTTTACTTATAATATAGTAAAAATCTATTTATTTAAATTTATTCAAATAATCATCTAAACAAAAATTTGTCGGATCTTAGCTGGAAATGTTTGAAAATTTCTAATTATAATTGTATATTTTTAACTTCCCTTATTAATAATTAAAAAAAACATCAAGAAATTAACAGTATCTTTAAATTAAAAGCCGAATATTTTTAAACTTTTGAATCTCAATATTCAATATATTCACATAAAATAATTGGTGATAAAATAATGTCTTGTCATGATTTGAAAAAAGGAGACGTGTTAATTTGTGAAGAATGCGGACTTGAATTGAAAGTTACAAAATCCTGTGATTGTGCTGATGAAGAAGCTGGTGCTTGTTCTGAAGGAGGATTTAGTTGCTGTGGATTGAATATGAAAAAAAAGTAATTCTAAAACTAGAATTAATTCAGAATCAATTCTTTTTATTTTTATTATTTTCATCGATTTTTAGAACTGTAATAAGGATTGCTACAAATATTAAACCACATCCAAGCCAACCGAAAATAGTCATTGTTTCATTTCCTATAATAAATGAAGCAAAAAGGATTGCAAAAACAGGTTCTAGAGTAAAAATTATAGCTGTTTGAGCAGGCTTTTGATGTTGTTGCCCCCAATTTTGAAAAATGAATGTTCCTGTAGTAACAATTATACCCATATAAATAATTACCAGCCAGTAGCCTAATTCAAATGAAGAGAAACTATATGATTCATTTAATAAAAAGGAGCTTCCAAAACAGAACAAACAGATAATTAATAATTGAACAATAGAATATAAGTATACATTAATAAGATTCACATATTTATCATTTAATATTATAAATATAGCATATAAAACAGCACAAATTAGAACTAAAATATCGCCAATAATTATACCTGCTTCTCCTTCCAATAAAAGAAATGCCATACCAATTGTGGATATGAAAACTGCAATCCATATCCTTTTATTTATGGATCGCTTGAACCCTAGCCATGCAATAAAAGGAACCATTATTGTACTCAATCCTGTAATAAAAGCTGCTTTTCCTGCTGTCGTTGTTTGAAGTCCTATTGTTTGAAACACAATTGCTATAAAATATAATAATCCAGTTATACTCCCCCAAATTATAATTCTTTTATCAATTTGTTTTATTTTGATAAGGTATGGGAGTAATCCAATAATAGCTATTAAAAATCTCAAGCCTAGATAAAGAAAAATAGGAATTTCTTGAGTAATTTTCTTAGTTATTATAAAAGATGTGCCCCATAATAGTGTCGTTAGGATCAATAATATTATTGCAATTCTCCTAAGTCTATTTGAAGTGTAAGAATTTTCTCGAATGACCATTTCCATATACATAAAATTTATTATTTATATGAATATGCAAAGGATAAAAACTATTCTTGTTTTATCATGAAAATTTTCTCTCTATCTTATATATTAATCTGACAGGTATAATTATATAAATAAAAAAATTCAATTATATTCAACTAAATTTTTTCAAAAGTTTAAGATAATTGGTGGATTACTCCTAATAATTGGACCTATAGTGTATATGGCGGGTATTACCGCGGAAGAAGAGACGTTTTGGGACTATTATGATGCTAGTATTGCTAGTATTTTACCGTTTTTCGCAGGTGGTATAGCTGTTCTAGCAGGAGTCATGGGTTTATTACGCAAATAATCATCATATAATGATAATTTTCATAAATTCATCTAATGAATATATATTCATATCCAATGAAGATTAATTAAAAGAATAAGAGAAAATCTGAAACTATTAATGCTTTAATAATTGACTCCAATTTTAATATATTTCATCACTAACTAAGAACTTTGTTCATTCCTAAAATTCAAATAGAAGGATTATATTACTCATTTAAAAAAAAATTTTTTCTTTTATTAAAGGATCATC
>JBHLKV010000202.1:0-4937 GCA_048886305.1 Candidatus Hodarchaeota archaeon | reverse complement strand
ATAAATCTAGAAACTTATTGTTGTAGATAATACTATCTACGCATTGGTTAACGGGGAGGAGGTTTAGACATGAAATTTGAAGGAGAATACCCCCCAGGGTAAATGATCGTGAAATTCATGATTGAATTTTACATTTTATATTTATAATTAAGGGACCCTCCCTTAATTTATACATTATTATTGTTTATGATCTCCGCTAAGATGGATCTTATTTTTCGTTCAGTGATTTCAATTATTCCAATATGATTTATTAAAGAAAATATAGAGGAGAAACATTTTTAAATTTGCTTTTGCAATACAACATGTTTTCTAATTGGTTTGCAATGAGGAAATATTGAGTTTATAGCTCTCTCGTTATTAACCCCCTTTGAGTTTTTAGTCCAGATTGCTGTCCCTTCGTAATATGTTAGACCACGCATAGATCTATTGGTTGCTTGACCAAAATTGTTCAACGAAGAAAATACTCCCATTCCATTATATCCTTTTCGTACCATCGCAGTATGGACATTTACTCGGGTTATATAATTACCACTCCAATATTGGTAATAATCAAGTACTCCTATCAACATTCCAACAAGTTTATTTGTTTTTCTTTCGAGAACTAAGGGAAATACGGTTATTATATTTTCTAAGTCTGCTTCCTCCCAAGCTTCAATAAACTCTGGAATATGGGCATATCTTTCATAGGGATCATAACAAAATTTGTGGTGAAAATATGGCTTTGGTATATTAATAGCTAATTCAATTAGCTCAAATACATTTTCCCTACCACCACCAGAAGTATCGGGAAGTATAGAGCTAAAAGAATCATGAGCAAGTTCTACAATGTCATCTACTTTATGTATTAATTCATCTAACGTTAGGCAACATAATTTTAGATTCCGAGCTAAAGTGTTGCCTTTCTTCCAAGACTCTTCCAATACCTCCACACAAGTATATTCTGATTCAACTTCATAACCTAAGGCAAATAAAAAATCATATAAGTTAGAATTTGGATCATTGAAGGCTACTCCATAAAGGAGTGGTTGATTGAATCCTTCAATCTGTAGGCCATACCCCATCGCATTTTTAGGAAAGTTAATTGGTCCTCGAATTCTTCTAAATTTATTTTCTTTGGCAAATCCTTCACATTTTTTCAGGAGCATCCTGCATACTTCTCTATTTTTTGCATATAGCCATCCAAATGTTCCACACTTTCTACTATAACTTTTATATTCGGGATTTAAATCAGAAAGCACAAAACCACAGGGTTCAGCACCTTGATATCCCACAAAAACCTTTATTTTATAAGATCTTTCTAAAAATCTTTCTGATAAGTAATCAAGAAATGTATTAATAATGTATGGTTTCAGCTCTTTATTCGGGATATACAGTAATGCTTCAAGAACTTCCTTAATCTCCTGAATATCTTTTGTACTATATACTTTTAGAGTTTCTTTATCTATTTTTAGTAATGATTGAACGATTTATAACTCACCTATCTAATTTTACAGATAAATTGAAACGAGTCTTTTTAAAGAAAAAAATTGAAACAATACAAACATCAATTTTTTTCCTTTATATTCAATCATAATTAGTTTATTGTATAATTTACAAAAAAAGATAAAATTATGATAGAAAAACAAACTTTTTGTAGAAGATGCATTTTACCGGATGGATTTTTAGGGGTGGAACTAAATTCGGATGGAGTATGCAACTTTTGTGCTGATCCTAATCATAAGAATATCAACTGGTCACGCACTATTATTGATGAAAAGAGAAGAGCAAATGCACTTTCTAACTGGGATTTTATTATAACCGATATGAAAAAGAATCATAAAAAGTTGAAGTATGATTGTGTACTTGGTTATTCTGGAGGAAAGGATTCTACGGCACTTTTGGATCATTTGGTAAACGATCTTGGATTGACACCATTAGCAGTAACTTCTGATACAGGTTTTATGACAACAATTGCCAAGGATAATATGAAAGATACATTAGATCTAATTCAGGTCGATCATATATTAATTGAAAATGCTGTAACTACTTTCAATAAGCTCTATAAGTTTCACTTCCTAAACCATTTTTCCAATGATATATTTTTGGCGCGACATATCTGCGATTACTGTTCTGATTTAATTCACAGTATAGTGGTAAAGGAAGCTATGAAATATAAGGTCCCTTATGTGCTGTTTGGATACTCTCCTGACCAAATCTTCAGATATTTCTACGAAATACCACAAGAAGAAATTATTTACCATTGGAAACCAAAATTTTTAGACCAGGAACCATTTGATGAGAGTGATAGGAAATGGTATCTAACAGAAGAAGAAATTAAAATCAAAAGAATACCAAGAATCTTACTTCCCTATCATGTAATTCCTTATAGAGAAAAAAATATTATAAACCTTGTTGAATCTAAAAATTACATTAAAAAGGGGCATGCTGATCCTCTGCTTACAAATTGTAATGTAGTACATGCCGCAACCTTTTATGATCTCAATCGCTATGGTGGGATTCTCTATGCTTACCAATATGCCGAATTAGTACGCCAAGATCCAGAATCCAGAAAAAAGTGGCTAAGGACCTTAAAAATTGCAGCTCCTTTAATCTTGGAAAACAAATTCAAAAAAAATGAAGTAAATCAATTCTTAAAGAAAATTGGTGTTTCTCAAGAAGAATTATTAGAACTGATTCGTGTCCAATTAGAACAGGATGGGAACAGAGAAAGAATTGAATTAAACAAAGACATGTTTAGAAAGAAAAGAAGAAAACCAGTTCAAAGTGTTATTCCTTAAATACAAAAAATTTTTTTTAGTTCAATTTAAAAAGCTAAAAGTAAATAAAAATGTATGGTATTATCAAAAAAAGGACGTTACAAATTATCACTTTACATATCAATTATTATAGCCATTATTGGAATTATTATTTTATATTACCTTAATTTTCCACTAATAATTCAAGCTTTTCAAGATTATGAAGGCGCATTAGAGGTAGTTTTGATCATAACCATTAGAATGATAATCCTATCTATAACTGCTTATTATTTATTTCATAAATGGTTTAAACAAGAAGCACAATATTTATCAGATATTCCATTCTTATTAGCTCTATTTTTTCTTATCCTTACATTTGGAAAAGCAATAGATTTGCTCTGGGATCTTACGTTCTATACATTCAATGACTCTGTAGTCTTATTATTCCTAAAATTCCGTTTCTTTATAATTATTTTCGAAGTAGCACCCTTAATTTATCTCGGTCTTGAAATTATATTTTTTAGGTTAGAAGATCGTTTTCAAAAATTAAAAGATAAACAATATATGAATAGACTGAGAATGATACTAATAATAATTGTTGTTAGTATCGAGTCAATTGTAGTAATTATAGCTCCAAATAATACAACTATGGGTATGCTCCTGCCTAGTATTGTCATCCCTTCTTTAGTAGGAATTGTATATATTTTTTACTTGGCATATAAATTAAACCGTCTTACAGTAGTAAAACCGGGTATATTAACTCTCGGTTTTCTTTTATATTTGTTTTCTAGTATTTTTCGACCAGTCATGCAAAATATTTTAGGGGAAGAAGCGAGTTATATTATAGTAACCGAATCAGTTGATATTATTATTTTTATACTAATTTTCTTTGGGCTCTATAAGAAGTAAAACCTTCCTTTTTCTATCCTTATTGAATTAAACTCCAAAAAAACTGCGGGATTAAGGCGATTAGGATTACAAACAATAAGATCCATTCAAATAAAGGACTTATAATTATGCAATGCAAAATAGAGATGCATATTGGACCTACTATACCAATAATTCCATAGATCTTAGGAACCCTTGTTTGATAAAGAATCATACAGAGACTAAAAAAAAAGATGGAAATGACAAATCCTGCAAATGCGATCCCCGCAGAAGATCCATGGATAAGCGTATTTGGTCCTGCTCTATCTAGGTTAAAGATTCCTACCAAAATATATCCTACATTGCCAACCATACCAAAGATTAATCCTGATCTTGAAATCCCATACTTAACCCGAAAATCCTTAATGGATTGTGAGTTTTGAGAGGAAACATGTTTGAAAAGTACTATATTAAGTAATAATGTGGTAATACCGCCTGAGATGCATGCGAAATTGAAAATGTAGGGAGTTGGTGTATATTGTATCGAACCTAAGCAACTAATTTCATGAGTAGTAATACTAAAATTCGAAGTACCAGAAAGATAAGCAACAAAAATACTACTCAATAACATTAATAAATAGAAACAGAGCCCTCCAATCAATATCAGTCTAATCACATTTGGAGAGCTAAAATCATCTCCGCTTGTAATGGTTAAGGATTCGAATCTTTTGCTTTCTGAAGAATAAAGATATTTATTCTTTCCCTCTTGTGTTCTTTTGTTAGGTTTTATGTTAATTGCCGCAAATAAATCCCATCCTTCTTGAATTAATTGAAGTTCATCACTAATTTGACCTGAAAAACAATTAAAAAGGATGTAATCTTCAAATACTTCTAAACTTTTATTATACTTCCAGCTTGGAATATATCCTCTTGGAGAAAATCCAGCTTCCTGAAAGATTTTTTGATGTTCAGGATGATACGCTGATAGAAATACCTCACAATATCGTACATTAAACTCCTTTTTACATTTCATAAACTCTTGGACAAACACATACAATTCTTCCAGATTTTTAACCTGATATTCTGTCTTCTCAAAATTTTGGACACTGGGAGTATATAAGAACTTAAAAAAAGAAGAAGTACCCTCAATAGAGAATTGAATTGTTTCATATCCAAATTTATCTTTCTTGATTTCTTTAACAACCTTACTCTTCAGATTTATTACCGATTTTGACTGTAATTCTATACAAGGACTTACGAATTTAACTTCTCCTAACCCATATCGTTTATCAGAATATAAAAAACAGCTTTGTACTTCAGATAGAATCTGTGGTA
>JBHLKV010000201.1:0-4979 GCA_048886305.1 Candidatus Hodarchaeota archaeon | reverse complement strand
CCGTTTTTATCTATTTCATATTTCTTGTCTCCAAGCTTGCCAAATAATGGACCGGAAGGAACTTGACTTCCAAATACAAGAATCAGGAAGGAGGTTGCTAATGTAGAACTAATATCATAATCTCTCTTAAGCATTGAGATAAAGAATGAAGAAATTGCTCCAATAGATATGAACATGGTAAAATTGAAGATCAATATCCACATTGTCGTTTTTATTTTCCAGATCTGCTTAAGATCGTCTTTCTTAATTTTGTATTCTAAAGCAAGAGCTTCATCACTAATTGTTTTATATAACTCATCTGTACTTCCTCTTAAAGGTTCTTCAACTGTAAATAGCAATCCGGTACAAGTGAATCCACTTATAGAAATGATTAAAAGAGGTATTTGCCATGTATAGTAATCTATTAGGAATCCCGAAAGGATTTGACCTAATCCATTACCTAAAACGTAAACCGCTGAAAATGTTCCAAATTTCTTTCCTCGATCTTTAGGCTCAATCAAATCAACTGTTAATGAGAAAATTAATGGAATTCCTGCTCCAAATCCTATTGCTGTGATTAACTGAAAGATTAATAATGAGAGAAAGTCAGTTGAAAATATAGTTAATAAGGTAAAAATTGACCATTCTACTGTGCTTATAATCAGCAGTTTATTTCGTGAAAATTTGTCTCCCAATAAAGCCCAAAAAAGAGAACTAATTGCTCCAACCATTAGAAACATTGAATTTGTAAAAGCAACTAGGTTTTCTTCGAAATTTAAAGCTGCTGAAATCTCTTCTGCCATTGGAGTTATAATGCTAAAAAGAGCACTACTAAACAGCGTTAACAAAATCAAAATTTGTATATTTTTGGGCATTTTTGTAAACTGGTTTTTTTAATAACTTATAGTTTTAATTATGTGATTTTTCTTTTTAATAATTTAAAAATTTAGATTAATAAATTCTTGAACAAAATAGTGAAAATCACTAAACAAGGGTTAAAAATAAAAAAGAAAATTTATGTTCTTTTATTCGATTTGCTTCTCATAAGCATTTTAAAGCTATCATCTTCAAGATCTTTATACATTTTCAATTCATTTGTTAAAAAATTATGAAGAGCAATTCTTATCGCTTCACTCCGTGAAGGATATATCCCAAGATCATTGAGAGTTTGAATAGCATCAAGATATTTTTCTGGTAAATTTATGGTTATGATCTTCATTTGAAACAACCCTTAATATAAATTTAATAAAAGTTTGGAATTGTAAATAACTACCTAATAATTAATTTTGTCGAATTATTTATAAATCAAGAGTATTAATCCTTTAATGTATTAATTGTTTAATGGCTAACGAATATTATGATATCTGTCTTTTATTAAATGCCGTCAACTATTAACGCAATAATATAGAAGTTTTTTAACTCAATTGTTAAAAAAAGATTACTATAAGAAAATTAGTGTTTATTAAGGTTCATTTAGAGATTTAATATGTAGAATTAATGAAAATAATGATTTATATAAATCGGCATGGCTAACTTCCTTGATATCCTTCAAATAAGTTATATTATAATCTTCCTCTCGTTTTAAATACGTTATATCTCTTGTTTTATGGCTGTAATCTAGGTACACATCAACTTTTAAAACTTTTTGATCTAATTTAGGTAGTTCGGGCATCATATTAAAAGTAAAGATTAAATCAGGTTGAGAATCCGTTTTTGCATCAATAACAAAAAGTAAATTTGGCTCAGATACAGCGAGGAAACTCTCTAATGAATGAAATAAGTCATCAATTTTTATATTTATCTTACTTTTTCTCTCATCATTAAAAGCACTACAATCACTGATCTTTGGAAGGAGAAATTTTTCCTTACCTCTAAATGCTAAGCTAATCTCATTAGGATTTAAATAATTTTTGATAATTGAATCATCCTTTTCTAAAATAAAATTATTAGAAATCGGATCAGCTTTAACATAAATTATTAATGCCCCTGCCGAGATCAAATTTATCTTTTGATAATAAATATCAAAAATTGGATTATAAGGTAAATTAATTATTTCCTTAGGACCACCAAGTCCAATTTGGGCTAAAATATTTGATGGTACTTGGCTCGTTAATGTAAACAATAAAAAAGATCTGAAATTTTCTAATTCTATGAAATTTGTAAAATCATGTAAATACTCATTTACTAATTTGATTTTATCTAATAATTCTCCACTCATATTTACTCAATTAAAAAATCCATTTAAAAATTGAATAATTCAAAAAATTAAGAATTGCAATTAAATTTATCCTAAATAGTCTGATAAAAATTTCTTTAAAGAATTTTTAACATCTATGGAGATATGGTGTTCAATTTCACATGAGATTTTTTCAACTAAATCCATATCATCAATCTTTAAAACTTTTTCAAAGAAAGTATATAAAAGTTCATGAGTTTCATTCAACTGGATAGCTATTCTTTTTCCTTTTTCAGTTAATCTGATTGCTTTTCTAGGTTTCCATAGAATTAGATCAGCTCGTTGAAGTTTCTCAAGCATGCCAGTAACGCTTGCTGGTTTTACATTTAGGCTTTCTGCTAGCTCCTTATTAGAAACCCAACCACCTCTTTTTTTATGGGATATAGTGTATATCTCATCCAAATATCTTTGATAGCTTTCAGGGATATCTAAAATACTTATTTCATCTTTGCTATTGTTTTCCATATTATTTCAAAAGAATACTAAATGAAATTGATTATAATTATTTTTACTTTGTAAGATTGATAACATAAAATATTCTTAAAAATTTTTTTAATATTACTTCGAAAGAATTTTATAAATTTAATTATATATTTTAGTTTTAATAGAACAAAAACAAATTAGTTTTATAGAAAAATGGTAAAAAATTATCCAGGCACATTAATTTTAGTTGTTGGAAATTCTGGTTCTGGTAAAGATTCAATCATTAATGGAGCATCAGAAAAATATCCTTTAGATTTAAAGAAAGTTTATTGTGCTAAAAGATATATTACCAGACCCCCCTCTGAAACTGAAGATAATTACTATATCAGTTCTGAAGAATATAATGAGATGAGAAAACAAGGAAAATTCGCTTTAGAGTGGCAAATTTATGGATTAGATTATGGAGTTCCTATAGAAATAGATAATTGGCTTAAAAATGGGTATACAGTAATAGTTAACGTTAGTAGAACGATTATAAATAATACCAGAAAAAAATATACAAATGTAAAGGTTGTATTTATAGAAGTTCCTTTCGATATTACTCTCTTACGTTTAAAAAATAGGGAAAGAGAAAGCGAACAACGAATGAAAGAAAGAATAGAAAGAGCAAGAAATAATCAAAAATATCCTGAAGCAGATTTTGTAGTTGATAATTCTGGAGAACTTGATGATGCTATCAATCAATTTTTAAATTATGTTATAAGTATAGTTAAAGACAAGTAGAAAACGGATAAAATTTTTTTAGAAAGAAACACTATTATTAGTACATTTTTATCATCCTTCAAAAACTGGCCGGGTTCGTCTAGTGGTTAGGATTGGGGACTGTGAATCCCTAGAGATTTAAGATTGATATTCTTATTGGGGAAAGACGGGTTCAATTCCCGTACCCGGCCCTCCTTAATTTTTTTCTGGTATTACTTAATTTCTCATTTTTGTAATTAATTTTTACAATTGAGGTGTGAAAAATTGGAAAGTTAATATCAGTACGTTCATTTAAAATTATACAAAAGTTGGGTCAATATGAATAATGCTTTTAGAAGAAGATAAACTTCGAGACATTCTAGGGTGGAGAAAAGACGCTCCTGTTCCAATTTGTATGGGCGGAGACTATCGTGCCTTAACTTTTTGTTGTAAACCGGGATATGCTTTAACTTTTAGCTTTAAATGTAGAAGGGATAAGGTTTTAAATGATTTAGATCTTTCAGTTGAAGAATTTATAAATATCAAACAGGATTTTTCAAAAGAAAACGGTTGGGATTCAGAAATCGTGTGTTTTGGCTCAATGTCTTACTGTTGTATGAGACGTGGAGGTTGTCCTAGGCGTGATGTCGCTTTAAGCATAAGATATCCTACAAAATCTAAAGAAGAGTTCATGAAAATTTACTTTCAAAAGAAAAAAGAATTATCAAAAAGGATTTTAGAGAATATTAAGAATCCTAAGGGAAAAGAGAAGGTAAAACCTTACTTAGACTTGTTTTAAAAAAATATGATTCTAAATAAACTCAGATTTTAAAGATTTAAGAAGTACTTTAAGCTCTTTTTTAGTTAAATCCTTCATCTGTTTTCCTTTCTGATGTAAATGATCTGGACTTTCTATCATTAATAAGTTCAATAGAAAAAGCAAACAATTTTTAGCTTTAAAATTGTCATGATTGATGGAGAAATCATTCATTAATTTAATCATATATGTTATTGTCCAAAGTTCTGAGAAACTTTTTGACCTATTTATATTATGATTATAAAAATCTAATATCTCATCAAAGCAGTCCACTTTTTATCACTTATATATATTCTATCACCAAATCTTAAAAGTTTTGTGGTTTTATTTGAAAGTTAATTGGTTAAATTATGCAGAGAATAATGTCCATGCTAAAAGCTAATTAGACATGAAATTCCTATTTGTCTAAAGATTTATAGGAAATTTTAAATAGTTGTTTTAATACATATTTTCTTAAGATGCGTTTAGAAAAAGTCCAGCCCCATCCTTTCAAAGAGCATATTTATATAAATATAGTTATCACTCCTCATGATGAGGTAAAAAAGAGCGATAGAATGATGGTAAAAAGAATTTTATTGGGAGAAATCGCTAGAGAGGAGTTAAAAGTAATTGCTCAATAATCTCGTTTTAAATTTTAAACCTACAAAAATAAAAAAAAGAAAATTATTTCTTATTAATCCTTATAAAGATTAAAGGAAGCACATAAGTTAATAGAAACGCAAGTAAAGCGTATCGACCGAATCTATAAAAAACCGAATCAATTTCTAGTATATACTCAAGTGG
>JBHLKV010000200.1:0-4992 GCA_048886305.1 Candidatus Hodarchaeota archaeon | reverse complement strand
GTTTCCTTGATTTCAGTTCCTGTTATTCCTTTAATGCTAGATAAAGAAATTTGCGATAAAATTTTTAATTTAGTTATGATTATTGAACCTTTTCCAGTTGTTTTAGCTTGGGAAGATATAGCTTCCAATACATAGGGTGCTTTCAATCCACTAGCTGTAATAAGGCAGACAATTTTCTCGTGAGTTTTAAATATATTTTTCTGTTGTAATATTTGAATTGCTCCAAATGCTAAAGCAGAGGCTGGCTCGGCAAAAATTCCTTCATTTCTTATTAACTCATCTATAGAAATTAGGATTAGTTCTTCAGGGACAGCAATCACAGTGCCCTTACTGTCTTTGATGCATTTGATAGCCATTTTTTTATATAAGGGTTTTTTAACTAAAATTCCCAATGCGAGAGAATTATTAATTTCCTTATTTGATAGATGACGATCCTCACACTCTAAGAACTCATTTACAATAGGAGATAGGATTTGAGATTGTACACCTATTAATTTTGGTAAATTATTGATTATTCCCGCATCTATAAGCTCATTGAATCCTTTCCATAAACTTACCAATAGTTCCCCACTCCCCATTGGGATAATTACTAAGTCTGGTCTTCCTATTTGGCTTACTATTTCATATGCTATAGTTTTTTCAGCTTCTATAGTAAGAGGATTCAATTCAGGTGTACATTGATAATATTCTGCCAGATCCTTTTGTTCTAGAACATAATCAATCGCATCATCTACAGTTTCACCAATTATATTTAGATCAGAATTATATGCTATCATTTGGGCTTTCTTACCTACATCAATTTTTTCAGGAATAACATTTAAGCATTTCATTCCTTCAAGTGATGTATAAGCGGCAATAGAAGCTCCTTGATTTCCATTAGAAGCACATATAAATCTGTTAAAATCCCAACTACGAGCGTGAGAAATGAGAAGAGCTCCACATCGATCTTTAAAAGAATTAGTTGGATTTTGGGATTCATCCTTAAAATATAAATTTTTTAATCCTAATTTATCTCCAAATTTTTTGGAACTAATGCATGGAGTTCCACCTTCTCCTAGAGTAATGTGAAAAACTGAACTAATTGGTGGGAAGGCAAATTCAAAATCCCAAATATTATTAACAATTTTAATTCGAGGAAAATTCTCTTTTATTGAATTGATATCTGCTTTAAACCATAATAATCCCTTACATTCAGGGCACTTATATTCAATTGATGACTTAAACTTAAATTCCTTTTTGCATTCAATACAAGTCAAAAGTAGGGGTATACTAATGAAAAAATTACCTCTTAGAAAAATATTTCACTATTATAATTATTTATTGATCATTTTACTAATTAAAGTCTCTGGACATTATTTCTCATATTTCGGATCTTATCTCTTTTTAAATAAGATTGTTAGTGTTTGCGTCATTTTGAGATAGAAATATTTAAATTTTATAGATTACGATCATTCGTAAATAATTTCCGATCATTCGTAAATTTAATATTATTAATACTAGAGGTATTAACTTAAAATGTTATTATGGGTTATCTTATTTAGTATTTTAGGAAGTATAGGAGCAATAGTAGCAGCGTCTACTTTCATTTTATTTGGCGAAAAAGTTCAAAGTAAATTAGTTACAGCACTACTATCTTTTGCAACAGGAACTTTACTAACAGCTGCACTAATGGGTTTAATCCCTGAGGCAATTGAAGCTGTTGGAGAACCACATCTAATAACTCCAATAATTTTAGGAGGATTACTTTTTTTCTTCTTCTTGGAAAAATTTCTGATATGGAGAAATTGTCAAGTTAATGCTTGTGAGGTTCATGCTCATGCTCCTGGACCATTAGTATTAGTTGGTGATGCTTTTCATAATTTCACTGACGGCATAGTAATAGCAGCAGCTTTTCTTACTAATTTTCATATCGGTTTAGCAGCTGGTTTTACTATTATCATGCATGAAATTCCTCAAGAAACAGGAGATTTCGCAATATTATTACATGATGGAATGTCAAAAAAAAAAGCTCTTTTGTATAATTTATTATCAAGTTCAGCAACAATACCTGCGGCGATTATTAGTTATTTTATATTAGATATTTTTGAAAAAACAGTTCCAATCTTTTTGGCAATTTCAGCAGCTAGCTTTCTTTATATAGCCTTATCAGACTTGACACCTCAACTTCATGAAAAGACAGAAACTAAAGAAATAATTAAGCAGCTAATTTTAGTTGTTATAGGAATACTTATAATGGCTTTAATACTTTCGATAGGAGGTCATAATCATTAATTATGTTAGATATTGATTATCAAATTTTAAAAGTTATTTATAGAACTAATGGAAATGCTAAGTTAAAGTATATTCAGCATGAAGTTGAAGCTGTAAAGGGAATTAAGATTCCATTGTCGACCATTAACAGCTGCATTGAAAGACTTGAAAAGAAAAAATATGTAAATTGGATTAGGTATTACCCCCTCAAATTAACAGCGCGTGGCACCAATTTAGCTAAAGAATTAATACGCCATGCTCGATTATTGGAATTGCTACTGTATAACGAATTAGAGTTAAGCGCTGAAGAAGCTCATATTGAAAGTGAAAAGTCTAATTTATTATTTTCATGTAAAACTATTAATAAAATTTGTGAAAAATACTCTCATCCAGAAGAATGTCCCTGTGGGGAGGAAATTTCAAACTCTTCAGATTGTTTTTGTGAAAAAAAAGTAAAAATCATTTGATAAGTTCATTAGACGCATACGCAGCTAAAATTTCTCCATAAAAATAGTGATGGCTACTTATATCTGATTTACTATCCTTGATTATTTTACACTCATAACTTAATAAGCAATCTTTTATGGTATGTACTTTTGTTTTTTGTCCTGGAATGGTTTCTAATCCAGCCATTTGAAATTTATCTATATTTCTCCCAGAATAAGATCCCGCAATATCAATGACATTATACATATCATTTGAAGGAATATTAATAGTAAATTCATTTACACCTTCTGTTAATAGAGTATATGTATATCTACTGTAGGCTACTTGTGCTCTTATAACTGCTTTATCGTCAATTTCTTCCATTTTTTTCCAATCCAATGCCATCATATTGAGTTTTCCACTTTTATCCATTGTTACGATTAAAGCGGTATTTCTTTTAAAAAACTCAATATAATCAAATGGCTCAATTTCTTTTCTTGTGCTTGTCATTTTTATCTTGTTTTTTATGGTTCAAATTTTTTGTCATGAATAACCTTATCTATTGCAACTAAACAAGCATCATCCCAATCATCATCGGGATCAATGCTTTTACAACAATCTGGGCACCAATCATCAGGATAACCATCATCAAAATCATCAGCTTCCATATCCCCATTTAGGGTGCTCCCACAATAAAAACAAGCTCCTTCATCATATCTGTCTAAAATTTCAGATATTAATTCGATCTTTTTTCTAGATTTCATTTTTAATCATACTTTGATTTAAAATTGAATAAGAAAAAAAATTATATAAGTATTTTAATCAACTGTTTATTAAATAATATTTGCACTAACTTCCCTTATTCTTTTTTCTGCACCCTTAACGATATCTTCAATAATATCCTTAACAGAATCTATAGAGTTAATTACTCCAATACTTTGACCAAGAAGAACCGCACCATCTTCAATATTTCCATCATATGTCATTTCATAATGTTTTTGATCTTCTAAAGCTATCTCTGGAGTTAATTGTGCTTCTAAAGCCATTTTTTCCTCTTTAGAAGATACTATACCATGATGTAGGGAATAATTATTCTTCCAGAGTCGTATTGGACCTAAAACACCTGTGACCCATAGAGTATCTTGAGCATTAGCAGGAGGAATGATGTTTTTATATTTATCATGAAACTCACTTTCCGTTGATGCAATAAACCTTGAACCCATTGCGATCGCCCCTGCCCCCATTGCTAATGCAGAAGCTAGACCTTCTCCACTTGCGAAACCTCCACATGCTATTAATGGTACATCAGGATGTTTCTGTTTAACTTGTTGTAATAAGACTAAAGTACTTATTTTTTCATAACTCTGATGACCTCCCCCTTCCCAGCCCGTTACAACCATACCATCCACTTCTGCAGCAACACATTTATCAGCAAGCCATAATGCAGGAGCCACATGAAAATGCTTGATGTTAGAGCCAGCTTCTTTCAGTTTCTCATATGAATTATTATGTATCATTTTTGGAGTACCAGCACTTGTAATTGCATAAATACATTGATCTCTAAGTCTTGTATTGTTTCTTATAAATCTAGGTATTGATCGACATAAGCCTTGAGCATCAAGTTGTAATCGTGATGTCCTTATGTTGAATCCAAAAGGCTTATCAGTATGTTCAATTACATGCATCATATTATTCTTCATTTCATCTGCACTACTTTTTCCAAATAGGTTAGTATGGCTTAATACTCCTAAACCTCCTGCTTCAGAAACGGCAATAGTTAATTCTGTTGTATAAAAAGGACCCATAGGAGCTGCTATAATAGGATGTTTAATTCCTAACATCTCAGTTACATTAGTTTTTATAACCATTAACTTATACCTTTTTTCCCTTTTTTAAACATTAATGATAATCATTATTGATTATGAAAAATATTAAACTCTTATAAACTTTGTATCCATTTAAAAAGAATAAAATTAAAATTAGACAGATATTTAGAAAATTTCGAAATTTTTAATTTTTAATTTTGATTAGAAAAAATATGTACCCTGATATAATCTCGTTAGGGGAATTATTAGTTGAGATAATGCGGGGTAATGTGGATGTCCCACATGGAAAAATAGGTGCTAATTATAAAGGTCCTTTTCCTAGCGGAGCACCCGCAATATTTATTGACTCAGCAGCTCGGATGGGTAGACAATTTAATTTATCAACTGGTTTTATAGGAGTAGTAGGAGATGATGAATTTGGAGAATGTATTATTAATAAATTAAAAAATGATAGAGTAGATATTTCTCAAATAAGAGTCCTAAAAGATAC
>JBHLKV010000199.1:0-5000 GCA_048886305.1 Candidatus Hodarchaeota archaeon | reverse complement strand
TTTTAATAACTGTTCACCCAATTTAGAAACTTCTTCACTTTTATTCTGATAAAATAGAATTAAGCCCTTAAGAAACTTAAAATGGCTTTTTTGCAGGGGATTAAGTACCTCAAATTGCTTCCAATCGTTTAATATTTCAAGAGCCTCATCAAGTTTACCAGCATCAAAAAGCTGTTCTGCTCTTGTTAATTTGTTTAGTTCTGGGTGAGACATATATTCATTTGATTTGGATTAGAACTTTAAGAAATATTAAGTTTATTATAATTTTAAATCTAATGCTTAATGAAGAGTGTTTGGAATAAAAATCTCTTCTATAAGAAGCTCTATAGAGTTTATTTCCATTAATACTAACTTAAATTGGGTTTGGAACCTATATTATAATTTTAAACTAAATTATTGTATTATACAATAGTGTAAAGACTCTAAAGTCCATTAAATTTAATAATTAAAAAAAAAGAGATATAGAATGGAGGAATATTGGTTTAGGTATGGTCATTCGAGAAGCCAATAATCTAAACAGGTTCCTCTCTCTTTCTATATTTTAATTAAGATATTACATTATTTCTTCTCTGTTACGATTGACTTAGCGTTATGAAATTCATATTCCTAAGGATATTGTCAAATAGGATAGCGGACCGACTGGTAAAACATCACCTATTTCAGGATAATACCATATAACTGCAGCAAGAGCCCATCCTCCATCTCCCCAAATATCAACTGGGCCTATCGGTCCAGATATTGGATCACCATTTTGATATTCACCTGCAGGGCTTAGAAGCATAAGAAAATTTGCTGATATAAATTTACCTTCTGTATTTGGCATGGTTATCGTAAGCAAATCTCGGAAATATACCTCGATATTGGTATCAGTAGTTCTAAAAATTCCCTGACCCATGACTTGCCACACGTTAATAAACCAAACTTTAAAGAGTGGGCAAAAAAATGAAAAATTGGGGTCTACAACATATCCATCTTTGAACATTCCCATCATCGCATACACTTTTTCACCTGAATCATCATAGATTCTTGAATGAAAAAATCCTCGCGCCGATGAGAGCTCACCGTCTTCACCTAATTTAATGCTCCCTATGATAATATTTTTAGCTCCAGGGATATCTAGATCATCTCCTTTTGCCATGAATAAGATGCGATTAGAGAAACAAGCGCTCACTGTTGAAACAAGTGTGATGATACTTATTAAAAATATTGCTCCGATCAGTGGTTTAGTCAATTTTAATTTCCTTTTCACTACTATTTTCACCTCAAATATCTTTTTTTATTCAATTCTTTTTTTTAAATATTAAATTAATCATCTATATGATGACTAATTATAGGTTGAGATCGAATTACATTTATAATTTAGCTTCCGATAATTCCATGATAGTTTCGATTATTTATGGAAGTTCTATTGAGATATATGAATAGAAAAAAGATTGGAATATTATATTCGATCAACCAACTAAAGTAGAACTTATTGAAACCCCTTTTACAGGAAACTACATAAAACTAGATTGAAAATTCTAATATTTGCAGATATTATGCTGCTTGAAGAGAAATACAATTAAGTTATTCCTAAGAGGATAGCTTTCTATATTTATAATATAATTTTTCAATAATAGCATTAAATGCGTCTATTACTCCCTCTCCTGTTTTTGCAGAAGTAATATAGTATCCAAGAAAATTAAATTCTTTGACAATTTTCTGAATTTCAAGCTCATTTAAATCATTTTTATTTACCAAATCAACTTTATTGGCAAATAACACTACAGGAATATCGCCGCAATACTTCGTTAATTCAATATACCAATTCCTTATATGAAGAAAGCTATTTTTACCTAAGTTATTTGCTTCAAGGCTACATACAATAATGCTGGCTCTACTTTCTTTATAAAATAAAGGAGTTAAAAAATTAAAGTCGTCTTGGCCAGCTATGTCCCAAAATACTAAATTAATTAGATCCCCATTAATTTCTTTATCATATCTAGAAAATTGGGCACCTATAGTCTTAATATAATCTTTTTCAAAGGTCCCTTTTGTAAATTTTTTAATTAAAGATGTTTTACCAACCCCTCCATCTCCTATTATGGATATCTTAAATCCAAATTCCTGAGTTCTAGTCATTAATTCAATAAATGTTTCTCGAATTTTATTATCCTTATATGTAAAAATAGATATTGTTTAATATAAAATTTTAATTCTAGAAGAATTTTGGATATTAAAGCATTTCAATTTCGAAGTTATTTTTCACTAGATACAGAAGTTTTAGTGATAAAGGTTTTGGTTATTAAGGATTCAAGTAAGGGGATATCTTTTATGTTAATTGACTGGCTTGTTTGAAGAGATTTAAGTAATTTTTGCCAAATAATATCTTCTTTTCGTACATGATCGATAAAATAATTTATCTTCTGATGAGCATAATAAGAATCACCTTTAAAGATATAAGAAACAAAAAAAGGTGGAATAGATTTCAAAAGAAGAGTATATTCACCGAAAATAGCGCGGTCTAATCCTTCAGAAAACATTTCCCGAATAAAAAAATTTATAGTTGTTAAGATACCACCAAAAATACGAGATTCAAACTCCTTGTCTTTAATAAAAGAATGAGAAAATATGGAAATACCCCCTTCAGTTATGATTAAAATTGTAACAGGCTCTTCCTCTGAGATCTTAGGAGCTTCACTCATTCGTTTTTTTATCATATTCTCCATTTGCTCGTTCAAACCAGCGAGTTTCCAACGTTCAGATAAAGACGCTTCTGATTCTTTTAAATTCTTCCACTCTGTTATTTGTCTAAGTAATTGATCATGTTCATGTGAAATTTTCATTGCTAACCGTTTTATACCGTACGATTCTGCTATCTTTTGAGCTTGAGTTAAAAATCTTCGGGCCGCTTTCACATTAAAATTTATTAAAGCTAATTTGGCTTGTAATATGAAGGTTTCACAAAAAAATAGATATGAATGTGATTTCTCAGCTATTGTTAATAATTTAGCAATATAGTGATTTAATTCATCAAGTACTTCACTATTATTAGTTAGCCGATATTCAGCAAGGAGTAAGTCACAAAGATGGATATGTGCAAAAATAATAGTATCAAAACGTACTGTTTCTGTTTTGATAACATGTTTCAACAAATCTTCAACTTTAGCTTTATCTCGGATTCGAGAACTGTTTTTTAACATTAACGCTTTATAGAATTGATAGATTATAATGACATCTGCATCTTCTGTTTGATTATAAATATCTTCTAAGCGTTGAAAATATTTTTGAGCAAGTTCATTATCACCTTTTTCCAGTGCCACCTCAATTAAATTACCAAGAGGGAGTTGTAGTTCTATAGATTGAATTTCATAATATGATATACTTTCTTCTAAATATTCCAAAGCAAGCTCATAATCACCAAAATTGATATAGTTTGCTCCTATATTATTAAGTAGTCCTGCGGTATAGAAATTGTTGTTAATTTCTTTAAACATCGCTAAACTCTTCATATTATATTTCAGGCTAATATTAAATTCACCAATAGATCTATGTATCACCCCCAAATAGGCGTGACACATGGCAATCCAGAAGTGGTTAAATTTTATTTCTTTTGCTAGCGACATTGCATTTTTGGTGTATTCCATAGCAAGATCAAATCTACTTTTCACTAGAGTAATTGCTGCCATTATTAAATTAGCCCATACAACTTCGAATGTATTACCCAGTTCTTTTTGTGAACCTAAGATCCAATTTACGCACTTCTCTGCTATTTCTATATTACCTAGAAAAAAATTGATGAATCCTTTTGCCAGTCTTATACGAGTTTCTCTTAGAATTAAAACATCTTTAGGTCTATTAGTAATATGCCTTAACGAACCTTCAGCTTTTTCAATAAATTTGGACGCTTCGTCAAATTTATTAGCTAAACATGGTCCAAAGAGAATAAAAAAATACGCATCAACTAATTGTAGATCTTCATTAAGTTTTTGCCCTTCTTTTAATATTTGTTCACCCAATTTAGAAACTTCTTCACTTTTATTCTGATATATTAGAATTAAGCCCTTAAGAAATTGAAAATGGGTTTTTTGCTGAAAATTGAGCTCACCAAATAGTTTCCAATCGTTTAATATTTCAAGAGCCTCATCAAGCTTACCAGCATCAAAAAGCTGTTCTGCTCTTGTTAATTGATTTAGCTCTGGGTGAGACATGTATTTATTTGATTTGGATTGTAGCTTTATAAATTATTAAGCTGAATAAAATTTTAAATCTAATGATCGGTGAAAAGTCTTCATAATGAAAATTTCTTTTATGAGAGGCTCGAAAGAGTTTATTTCCATTAATACTAACTTAAATTGGGTTTGAAATTTAAGATTTTTCTATTCAATAAATTTAATAATTAAAAAAAAGATATATAGATTGGAGGAATATTGGTTTAGGTGTGGTCATTCGAGAAGCCAATTATCTAAACATGTTCCTCTCTTTTTCTATATTTTAATTGAGATATTACACTCTTTTTAGTAGAAAGTGATCGTTTCCATAAACCACTCCATTACACCATCTACCGAAATACCAACCATTTTTATTTTTACATTTGCAGCGGCTCCAGATTCTGTAAGTGTTCCAGTACCACTCGCTATTAAAGTTGATAACAGCGTTTCACCTCCACCAAAGAACCATACAAACCAAAGATTTGGTACAAGACCACCGAATTCTCCATATACAATTATGGTTGTGGTGAAAAAGTAATCCATCTCTCCTGTAAATACCAATTGTTCATAAATTCCAGTCTCTGGATTTGGCATCCACCAAAAACCTTCGTTATTTAAAATCCATACTATAGCACCTTTTACATATAAAAATATTTTATACTTAATTCGTCCATCTCCCAAGTCCTCCTCAAGTACAAAGCCATAGTGAATACATTCTACTATGTATTCCAATGGATAACCCATATCAACTCCATGAGGTACCGCTATTAAATTGGATTCTGGATCCCCCCATCCTGCGATATCAGTGTT
>JBHLKV010000198.1:0-5018 GCA_048886305.1 Candidatus Hodarchaeota archaeon | reverse complement strand
CATCATGATCATTGATAAAATATATCTTTCTTTTTTTTTTCCCAACAGCAAATATTTAGATTTTATAACCTAATATTAAGGTTAGATGGTTATAAAAAATAATAATGAAAGACATCATAATTTAATAGGACAAATATTTACTCCTAAATATATCGCAAAATTTATGGTTGGAAATGTATCTAATTTTATTAAAAGGTATAATAAAGATCCTCAAGATTTAAAAGTTTTGGAACCATCAGTAGGAGAAGGCATATTTCTGAAATATCTAATTCAAAACAACTTTATAGATATAACAGCTTATGAAATGGATAAAAGTTTAGAGAATAATCTTTTAAAAAATTATCCCCAAGTAAAATTTGTTTTTGAAAACTTTTTGGGTTCAGATCTAAGCGAAAAATTTGATATTATCATTGGAAATCCTCCATATTTAGGTCAAAATTATAACGCAGGTATATTCCAAAATTATGTAAAGGAGTTTCCAATTTGTAAAAAATATTTTGTAGGAAATATGGATTTATTTTATTATTTTATTCACTTAGGAATTATAAAGCTTAAACCAGGTGGTATTTTATCATTTATCACAACAAATTATTGGTTAACAAAATCTAAAAAAACAGGGATAAAATTATTAAAACCTCATATATTAGAAGAATGTTTTTTACTTCAATACATCGACTTATCAAAAATGACTTTATTTAAAGGAGCAGAAGGGCAGCATAATTGTATTTTTGTTCTTAGGAAGAAAACAGATCTGGAGAAACAATGTTCCCTAAACAAACCTATTCAAGTAATTCAGATTACTAAGAATGAAAATTCAAGGAATTATACTGAAAATCATAATACATTGATTTTTAAAGAGGCATCATTAGGAAATGATAATAGAAGCCTAAGAAAGTATAGATCTGCTATAACGAATAATGATTTGAAACCAGATAGAAGTTGGAATTTATTATATCCGAAAGAGATTAAGGAGATAATTGATGATATTGAAAAAAAATGTATCGTTAAAGGTAAAATCTCTTATCTTAGGGATAGATTTATTGTGCGCAATGGTTTAATTTTTATAAAAGATAATATATTTATTTTAAATGAAGGAAAGAATCTTAAAATAGAAAAGGAAGGTGTATATACAAAAATTAATAATGAATTTGTAAAAATTTTAGATGATGAGAAGGAACGACTTAAGAGAATTTATAAAAGTAAATCAATAAAGTCTTATAGTTATAATGAAGAGGATCATATTGGGTATGCTATATATTTTAATAAAAATGAAATTAATGGTGTAAATATCGAGGAAAGAAATCGATTCTTTGAAAATAAATATCCAAATCTAATTCAATACCTAAATCAATATAAAACAGAATTACAAAATATTTTAATTAACGCAAAAGAGAATCCGAATGATTATTTTTTTCCAAGGAGAGGGACGTTTATCAGGAAAAATGATAATAATTTCAATGAGACCTTAATTGATCTTGAACCGTTTTATGAAAATGGTAAAAAGATCTTTTTTAAGTATATATCTAACGAGAATATTTTCGGATATTCAAAGTCCTCATATTTTGCTACATCTGATACATATTTCTTATGGTCAAGATTTAGCCAAAAATCTATCGATTACACCTTTTTGTTAGCATATTTGAATTCTAAATTAGTCCGTTTTTTATTTAAGGCAAAAAATATTTGGATTAAGCGAAGTAAGACAAAATTAGAGGATGATTTACCTATCCCTATTATAGAAAACTTTAATTCAGAAAATGACTTGAAAAAAATATCTTTAATCAAAAAATTAACAAAACAACTAATTCAATCCAAAGGGAATAGAAAAGAAATTCAAGTAAAAATTGATAAACTATTTTTTGATTTATTTAAGTTAAAAGAAAAAGAGATCAATCTCTTATCTAATTTCTTTTATAATTGTTAACTTATACCGCTTCTATTTATATATTATTTAAGTAATTCTAAAGCCTTTTTAACCGCTAAAGGAGCTGTAAGTGCCCATCCATCAGCACCTTGTTCATAGGCTATTTTTTCTGTAACAGGTCCTCCCCCCGCCATAATTTTTACTCCATTTGCTTGTAATTTTTTTTCTTTTGCTAAATTAACGATTTTTCCAATTTCAGGAAACCTTGAGCTTAGCATTAATGAAATTAAGATAAGATTCGCATTGCTTTTCTCTGCCTCTTCGATAAATTTCTCAGCAGGAACATCAAATCCCAGATCAATAATTTTAAATCCTTCAGCTTCAAATAAGTATTTCACCATATTTTTACCAAGATCATGGACATCTCCTTTCACAACGCCAATAACAGCCGTTCCCTTACGATCTGCTTCAATTTTATCAGGATCTATTTTAGATTTTAAAAGATCAGCACCCGCATAGAAGACATCCGAAGCTATAATCATATCCGTTATAAAGAAAGTGTCTTCATATTGATCTGCGATTTCTTTTAAGCCCAGGTATAGACCTTCCTTTATTGCTCTTAAGGGGTCAATTCTTGCCTTTATTGCTTCCTTAGCAGCTTCTTTAGCATTCTCTTCATCAAATTCTAGTACACTGTTCTTTAGCCTATTTAAAATTTCTTCATCTGACATAACTTTTAACCTCCTTCTTCTCCTTTATAATTTGCTCCCTTGCCAGTTTGAAAATTTTTACCATATGTCCTAGCTGCTTTAACAACAGCCATCGCATTATATAAAGGTGCATAGGGAGGATATTCACAAGATGCTCCAAGAATATAGCCAGCAGGTGACTTTCCGAAAACTTCAAGTTGTCTCTTACATTCTGCTATAACTTCATAAGGATGTGCCCATGCAAGTAATGAAACGCTTAAAAATCCTAAAAATATTAACTTCTTCCCATATTTTTCGACCATTTCCTGTTCAGTTTCTATCCCATCAGGCAAGAATGCATTTTGGATGAGAACTGGTCGTAGATGCTCAATTAAAAGATCAAAATAGGGGCCTCGACCACAAGTGTGAACCATATAAAAAGCTCGCTTTTTCCTAACAAAATTAGCAATCTTCTTCTGATAAGGCATATCCAATTCTAACCACATTTCCTTACTCATAAGTTCTCTTTCGGCTAAAACAACAGGAACCATAATTGTTCGAGCTCCTGCCTCAATCTGCTTTTCAATATATTCTATTTGAATATCGGTAACGATTTCTTGAGCTTCATGAAGCTTGTCTTTATGATACACGAAATCTCGAACGAGTTCATTAACATTACGTAACCGGCTTATTAATCCTAATGGTCCTATTGTCATCCCTCCAATCATTAAATCAGGTAATTCCTCCTTTATAGTTTTAACGACTTTTATTTGATTTACCATCCTGTCAGCATGGGACCAATCAAATAATTTACCTATGTTTTTATAATCATCTGGAGATTTAAGAACTGGATTATAAGGATCTGGATAAGCAGCGTTATCTGGTGGATATATGATTTTTGCCCCAAAACCTTGAACCTCAACGCAAAGATCTGGCATTGCTGTAATACCATCATACCCAAAAAGCTGTTGAGCTTCTATTTGACATCTTAAGAACAAATCTGGTTTTGTAGCATATTCTCCATAGTTTAACCGTCTAAGTTGGGCGGCAGCTGCAGAAACGAATGGAAAGCAAGGAACTCTATCAAGTTTCTTTCGCAAAATAAGACCAGTTATCCTTTCCATTGGAGTCATATATTCTTTGCATTCTGTAGGCAACTTTTCTGCTTTTGACATAATATTCACTTATTTCAAGTTTTTAACTACTATACAAATTATTACTATTATTAATGGATTACAACTTTTTTTAAAGTTTTCAGCTATTTAAAGCATGTGCTTTATATCTAATACTAAAAATGAATTTATACTTTATTAAAAACTTCTTCATTGATAAATTAAAAGAATTCAAAAGAATAATATACAATTGCTAAATTTTCTTTTTTGATTTTTATCCATTTTAATTAAAAAAGTAGCCCATTAAATTGAGTGAGTTTCCTAAGTTTGATGATGTAGGTAGTTTTCCATTACCAGAATATGTCGATAAAGAAGGGTTTAAGCAGTTTTATTGGACGACCTATAAAGCAATAATAAATAAAGTGGATATTTTTGAGCATCGAGGAATTTATAACTATTTTATTCACCCATTTCTTCAATCATTTCAGCTTAAATTAAAAGCAGGGGTAGAAATAGTTAATTATCCACAACATATGGATATGTACAAACAGTTTTTAAAACCATTATCAGATTACGAAACTGAGCCAAATTTAATAGATCCAGATAAAGCTTTTATTCCAGAAATGTTTGTACTTGAAAAGTTCGCAGTAGATTACTATGAAAGAACAGGAAAACCTCTCAATACAAAGTTATGTATAACAGGACCAATAGAAATGTACATTAAAAAATTAAATTTTACTATTTATCTAGATATGGCATTAAATTTTGCTAAATCAATAAATTCTTTCCTAAAAAATTCCATTATCAATACAAAATTCATGAAAACATCAATCATTTCTATTGATGAACCTTCTTTTGGTTATGTTGACTTAATTAATATTGATAATGAGGAATTAATACAAGTTTTTGATAGAGCTATAGAAGGAACTGATGCTATACATCAATTTCATATTCATACTCTTAATTTAGCATCAATTCCTTTACAAACAAAAAATTTTGATGTTATCACTTGTGAATATGCTTCAAACAAAGCCAATAAAATTCCAAAAAGAGAATTAGAGTACCATGATAAATTTATCCGAGTTGGAATTACAAGGACTAATGTTAATAACATTATGGCAGAAGCTTTGGATTCAGGAGTTCCTTATGATTTTTTAAAAACTGTTGAAGGCACACTGAGTTTAATTGATTCAAAAGAAAGAATTAAAAATAATTTACTTGAAGCTATAAAACATTATGGAGAACGCCTAAAATTTGTTGGTCCTGACTGTGGATTATCAGGCTGGTATTTACCAGAAGTGGCTTATGAACTGTTGTATAGGACTTATGAAGTTATTGAAGAAGTAAAAAATA
>JBHLKV010000197.1:0-5059 GCA_048886305.1 Candidatus Hodarchaeota archaeon | reverse complement strand
ACGTGTCTTAGTTTCGGAGTAGCCGCAGAATATTATATCGAAAATGGTTTTGGACGAGAAATATCTGCTGATGAAGCGATAAGTATCATTGAGGAAGCAGACAAAGCTGGTTTGGTACATGCAGGAGCCAATTCTAAACATCTATCAAACATATGTAATTGTTGTCCCTGTTGCTGTGCATCGATGAAGGGAATTACAAAGAAGGGACTTGATAAACATAAATTCATGAATGCAATGTTTGAGTCTATTATTGATGAAGAAATTTGTATTGGATGTGGAACTTGTATTGATCGATGTCCTGTTGAAGCTATAATTTTAGAAGATTTCGCTGTAGTATCAAGAGATAAATGTCTAGGATGTGGATTATGTGCTAGTGTATGTCCTGAAGATGCTATAACTATACATTTAAGAGAAGATCGTGAAGAACCTTTTAATAAAGTAAGTGAAATGTTAATGGCGATATTAAAAGGGAAAAGAAAAAGTAAAAAGTGAAATTTTAATTATATTTTTCAATCCAAATGTTCTTGTATGAAATTCCAAATTAGATTGTTAACTTTTTCTGCATCTTCAATTAAGATGCTTCCGTGTCCGAATCCTTCGAGGATGACTAATTTTGAGTCAGGAATTTTTTCATCCATAAGCTGAGCGTCTTCTACAGGTATAAATTTATCCTCCGTACCATGTATTATTAGCGTAGGTTGCGTAATTTTTTGCAATTTATCGCGCGTATCATGTTTTGTTAACGCAGCTCCCCGATTTTCTAGATCTTGCCAAGTAGCATTACTTGCGCTTTTGATCATCAAGGTATCGAAAAGCGCATTACGAAGCACTTCCTCCTCATTTACTCTTTTAATAAACGAGTCTGAAAACATTAAATCAAGTTTTTTTTTAAATCCTTCTTCTAAATCCAAATCCTGCATAATAGTCCTATATTCCTCCCTAATTGGTTGAGCAAACTTCTCTCTTAAACATGGAGTAGTGGCAAGTAATGTTAAAGTTTTTACTATATCAGGGTATTTTAAGGCAAAATTCTGAGCAATCATCCCCCCCATGCTGATGCCGCACAGATGAATCTTTTGCGTGATAGCTAGTGAGTCAAGTAATGCTTTAGTTTCATCCAAAAACATATCCATCGTGTAGGGATAATTTGGTCTGGAACTGCCCCCGATTCCTCTATTATCCAACGCTACAACCAACATATTTCTCCTGAAAAAAGGGATTTGAAAAGTCCATCCATCGAGAGTTGTTGCCCAGCCTTGAAGTAATACAAGCGGCTCTCCTTTACCTTTCTTTACATAATTAATTTCAATATCATTAAAATTGAAAATTGGGATTTAAATCACCTTTAATTTTTGTTATTATTCTCTTTAAAAAATATTGATGTTATTTTGTTACATTAAATTAAGTAATAATAAATTTATAAGCTAAAAAAATCATATAATTTATAAAAATTATGAAATTCTGGAGTTGTGATGCTTATAAAACTTAAGAAAAAATCCCAGAAAAGTAAAGAAAGAGATGATTCAGACTTTAATACAAAAGGATACATTCATAGATTGAGGTTAAAACATATAGAGAATTATAAAAGACGTGCTGAAATTAGAAGTAGAAATGCCAGAATTATAAGTGGTTCCCCTATGCCTGTTTTCCAATAATTCTTTAGAAGGTTTCAGAATTAATCTAATTTTTTTAATATCATTGTGTTCTCTCTATTTCTTTAATAACTGTATCCGTGTCTTCAAATTTAATTATTCCAATACTTATAATAATTAAAAATATGCTTGTTTTTGTATCAATATTTTTATTATTTTTCAAGCTTACTATTAATAAAATTTTAAAAAAAAGCGAGTAATTTTTAATATAATTATGAAAGAAGTGAACAATGTCAAATATTTTAATGCTTTGGAAATTGCAGAAATGTTTTCAGGTGGAGAAACAGAATCTATAAACAATTATTTTGACACTAAAGAACTTAAAGGTAAAAGAATTGATGGTGAATGGCATGCTACTAAAGAAAGTGTCGAAGAATTCATCGAAAAAGTAGAAAAAGTAAGTATGGCTTTTACAGATCCTCAAGAGATTGATTTAACGAATATTAAATTAAATGGAAGGATTTTAGATATAGGGGGAGGAGGAGAGGGTGTGATTGGACAATTGAAAGGAAGTAATGTCATAGCAATTGATTTACGAAAAAGTGAACTTGAAGAATCAATAGAAAGAGGGGATAAAGAAAGCCTTAAAATCATAATGGATGCTAAAGAACTGAAATTCTTGGACAACACTTTCGATACAATAACAGCATTTTTTTCTCTAATGTATATTCCTAAAAATGATCACGAGCAAATATTTAAAGAGATTTATAGAACTTTAAAGGTAGATGGAGAATTTTTATTATGGGATCTTATAATTCCAAAAAACACAAAAAAGAAACATATTTTTGTGATTCCGATTAAAATCCAAATTAAAGACAAAAAAATAATTACTGGATATGGGACTCGTTGGAATAAGGAGCAGAATCTCCAATATTTTATTGATTTAATTAGTAAAGTAGGGTTTACAATTAGGTACCAAAAACAGGAAGGAGAGTATTTCTTTTTAAGATTTCAAAAAGCTTAAACCTTTCTATATAACATTAAATTTTTTTCTGTTTTCTTCGGTATCTTCATATATATGCCATTCAGCGACAAGATCATTCTCAACTGTGGCTGTCCAGATTGCATGATCTTCTTCTAAAGAGTCTTTAGACCATTTGGCATAACCAATTAAAATTACCAAATTATCTCTTGATTCAACTCTTGTAAAATAATTTTTATAAGTAGGAAAATTATTGAAAAATTCTTTCCACCCATTAACCATATCTCCATAGCGGTCTCCTTTACGATCGATAAAAATATGATCTTCTGCCATTAGGTTAGAAAGACCGCTTATATCTTGATTATTAATATATTCATTAAACTGTAGAGCGGTTAGTTTTGGATCTTTTGAATTCATAATAGTATCCATGATTTATTTATCTATTTATCTGAAATTGGATTAACAAAATTTTAAGTACATATTGTAAACAACCAATCCCACATAGCCAAGTGCGGTAAATACAGTAAACCATTCTAAAATTGGAGTGCCTACGAAGAATACAAATATTAAATTTATTATAGCAACTAGGAACCCATATAAAGCAATCCATTTTATGAAATCTGGGTGAAAAATTAATGCTAATGATGCAAGAACCAAAACAATAAGATTAAGGTCAAAAAATACCTCTGACCAAAATATATGTGGTGACGGAAAGTCTTCAGAATAAACACCAATCATGATTAATGCAAACCCAGATAAAGATCCTACGATTTGAATTATTATTATAAGTACCTTATGCCAAATTTCATCTTTATACCATTTAGACAATCCAATAAAGAAAGGGAATAACATTATTCCAGTGAAGATACAGCCTAGATTATAAAGTACTGCTCCATTCGGATTATAGCTCGAATTTCCAAGATCGCTTAACCAATTATCAAAAGCACTAAAAGGAGGTGGAAATAACGCTAAGGATGTGAATGTAAACACACAATAGAGACCTATAACTAAAATACCAGAATAACAGCTTATTGGCCATTTCAATTTAATATTAATTTTCATATGAGTACTCAATTATTTTTTTATTTTATTTTAATAAAAAATTAAAAAGAAGAAATTCAATAGTTTATTAAATTTTTTGATTGTTTTATTATTTATTTAATGAACGTCAGTAAATAATATTTTGAATTACTGATGAGATATAGCGCTTTGTGGATTTTTGTCGGATTCTGATCTTAATTACTAAAAATTAACACCCTCTATTATCTTTATAGAAATATTTGGTTTTTTGGTTTATGCTTATTGCTTAGGAAAAAGCTAAATTTACAGTATAGTCTTTAAGGAATTACCCATGAAAAATGCTTTTCAAAACAATACATATTTGACACCTAAAAGTGAATATCATAAATTTAACAATTTTATTGAAAATAGACTAACTGAAATTGCTTACCGTACTTACAATTTCAATAATATACCACCAGTAATTGGGATTATTGTTTCCGATCAATATGGAAATACAATCATGGTTATTGATTATGACTCTAAAGACACCAACAATTATGGTCCAATTAAATCTTATCTCATAGAAGATGATAAGAAACTTTTGGAAATTGATTTGATTTCTATGTACTTTAGTTCATTTAGAACATTTGCAGAGCAAACAAATATAAAAAACTTATCTCATCTTGAAATTCATGGTTCCAATATAAAGGTTCAGATATATTTTGTTTATGAAAAATACATGATTATTTTATTTCTTAATACTAATACTGATTTAAATTCAAAAGAGAAAACTCAAATTATAGGATACTTTCAGGATTTAATAAGTAAGTATGAATATGAGTTCACCAATTTTAATACAACACAATCTAGAAGAATTATCACGATGTTGGAAAATCAAGGAAAAACTTGGCTTAAAATATTTAATACAAATTACCTCAGAACTTATAAAGAAATCTATCTAAAGAAGCATGAAATCATTGAGGATTTAATGAAAAAAATAGGGTCAATAATTCAAAACGAAGTATATGAATATTTGAAATATGTGCCAGAGGATATCATAGATAATATCTCTAAAGAAATAAAGAATAAAATTCAAGATAAACTATTTGATTTCAATATTGAAAGTAAGGTTTAAAGTGTAAGTTGCCCCATATATATACTATGCCAATATATATACTAGCAACCAAACTTCAAAATCCTGATCTAGTGGAAAAAAGGAAAGAACAGGGTGATAAGTGGTTAAGATTAGTTAGAGAGAAAGTTCCGAATATTAAGTGGATTGCTCATTATGCCATATTAGGTCCATATGATTTTCTTGATATTTTCGAAGTAAAAAATGAACAAGAAGCAGCAAAAGTTTCATTACTTTCCCGTGATGCTGGAGCCACCTTTGCGGAGAGTTGGACAGCTATTCCATATGCCGAATTTCTTGAATTAATTGAGGATCTTAAATAAATCTACTAATTTAAGATAGTACTGATCA
>JBHLKV010000196.1:0-5168 GCA_048886305.1 Candidatus Hodarchaeota archaeon | reverse complement strand
GATATCAACTGGAGTTGTTGTAGCATATGATGCTGTTATCTCTTCAATATCATTAAGATTAGTGATATTAAGTACCTTTAATCCTTGAGTCCATTGAGGGACAAACATATAATTCCCATGTAATACAAAATGACTGAATGCGCCAATGTCTGAAAATTGATTAATTAGTATAGGATTAGTGGAATTAGTAATATTGAAAATAAATAATCCTTGAGAACCAGCTGCAAGAAGATACTTATCTAAAATACCTAATCCATGTATATCATTTTCAAAAACTAGTGGAAAATTAATCTCAACTGGATTTGTATCATCTGAAATATTAAGTATTTGCAGATATTCATAATGAGATCCGATATAAGCAATCGAATTGTCAATATAAATAGCTTCAATTGATTCACAGGCGAAAAAACCCAGTTTAGTAAGATTCATAGGGTCTTCTATATTAATAATGTGAAGACCAGCATAACGACTAGCCACAAAAGCACGTTCTCCTACAATCTGCATATCATGTGTGGTTTCATTTAATTGGAGACTATCTAATAACTGAGGTAAATTAGGATTTGAAATGTTATAGGTTCTGAAATATGCATTATCAAGATTAAGAGTATATGCAAGTTCTCCTTGAATTTGAATCTTATATGCATTTCCAGAAGTTGAAGTTTCACTAAGCTTGGAAAGCCTTATACCATCCTGAGAAGTTTTAGGATAGAAAATGATGATTGATGTAATAATAGAAATTAATATTATACATAATAAAACTAATAATTGAGTTTTAGATAATTTTTTCATTTCTGATTAAAAATCCAAATGTGTATTAAAGGTTGATGTATTGCTTAAAAATTATCTTAAATATCACGATTATCAAAAATTGAGTAAAAAAAGAAAAGAAAATTATAATCCTTCTGGACCGCTCTTGTAGATTTCAAATGCCTCATCAACAGAAGCATTCTCATGAACTATTGCGCGAACAGCTTGAATCATTCCAATAGGTTTATCAGATTGAAAGATGTTCCTTCCCATATCTACTCCAACAGCTCCAGCATCAATTGCATTTTTAGACATTTGTAAAGCGTCTCTTTCTGGTATTTTCTTGCCCCCCGCAATTACTACAGGAACAGGGCATATACTAGTTACCTCTTCAAAATCGTCACAATAGTAGGTCTTTACGAATGTAGCTCCCATTTCAGCGGCTAATCTACTTGCCATTCCTAAATATCGAGCATCTCTAACCATCTCTCGTCCTACAGCAGTAACCGCTAATACTGGTATTCCATATTCTTGACCCCAATTAACTAGTTTTGATAAATTCATAATCGTTTGTTTTTCAAATTCTCCACCAACAAATATCGAACATGTTATGGCTGATACATTCAATCTAATAGCATCTTCAATTGTTACATTAATATCTTCATTGGATAATTCCTTTAACATACTTGCTCCTGCTGAAACTCGTAAAACAATAGGAATATCAAAATTTGGTGAAACACAGCTTCTCAACATTCCACGAGTAAGCATCAGAGCATCTGCATATTGAAATAAGGGATCTAAATCACCAAAACATTTCAATGATCCTGGTACATTACCAAAATATCCATGATCGACCGCTAACATTACACAGTGGCCACTCTTCGGCTTTATTATTCTGGATAATCGATTTTGCATTCCCCAATCCATTTTATTCACATCTCATGCTTTTCTTTAGGTTAAAAATTAATTTTGTTTAATTAATTAATGATCTTTATTTTACTTTTTCGATACAGATTTAAATTTTAGAAAGCGAATTTTAAGAATTAAAGAGAAGACAAAAATTCTTCAACTCTGCTCTTTATTCTTGATGCCAATTTTCGAGAAAATTGTCGCTTAATAAATTTTTTAATTAAAATAAACTGGTTTTTATTCATTCTTGGCAGTAAGGCTTCTCGAGAAACTTGTTCAATTAGGTCTTCCTCATAAATCTCATTAACTTCTTCAAGAATATCTTTGGCTTTTTCAGCCTCTTTTATAAAAATTGCAATTCTCTGTTGCAAAAGACGTAATTGTTCTTCTTCATTAATGATTTCTAAAGCTTTTTTTACTATTTGTTCTTCAAATTTTAATTTTTCTTTCCATGGCGTCTGCAAGATCTTTTGCGTGATAGAATCTATTAAGAGAGCATCTTTATCATTAAGTTTTATTTTGCTATAATCACTTACTTCTAACAAATAAATGCTATTATGCCCTCTGTATTTTTCTGGCAATATTCGATTAGCTATTAAATTCAACAGCTCTATAGTAGGTTCAAAACCCTTATCTTTTATGATATAAGATGTATAATTAAAAATTTTAGCGTGCATCAAACTAAAAACGCCATATATTCCAAAAAGCTGGATTAATTTTCGAAGGGTTAATATTCCTGCTGCTTCCTTTTCAGTTTCAACAGGAGCCACGATCATTCCGATATCTATTTTCTCATAACCCCTCACCGTACCTTTAGTATCGATAAATACTATAAATTGATGTTTTGGGCATACAGCATTAACGGGTACTTGTATTTTAATTGTACCAAACTTTTTCTGGGAGAATAATGATTCTGGTATGTTAATACTCTTAGTTTCTCCGCATGTTGGACAAACGACTTCAATTTCCTTGAAAGATTCCAGCATGTTAACAAAAATAGTTTTTTCTCCTAATTATATTACATTACCGCTTCTTTTAAATTATTTTTCCTCTTTTAATAATTAAATTCCTTAAGTGCTGAATCTTGAGAGTAATTGGAATAGATAACGTTAAATGTATTAAATGTATAGAATGCGTCGATGTATGCCCACTCGACTTATTTTATAAACCTCCTACTAAGGTGGGGGATCACAGACGAATAATTTTTGAGGATCCAAATGGAATTTGCAATAGATGTGAATGGTGCACAGAAATTTGTCCTACAAATGCCATATTAGTAAAATGATAAACAAAGATACACTAGTATCCTTTTTCTGAATGTAAGAGGTTATCAAATCTCCTTTTCCAGTCATTAAAATCTGACACGTAATTATAACCACACACTATATTTATTTCATGGGTTCTAAGAAAATTCTTTAATTTGGTGGCACCCTCCTTAGAGGCTTTAGAAGGACCGTAAGGGTTATATATCATTTCTTTATTCTTAAAAAAAAAATAATCACAAATGAAAAGAACATCTTCGAATACATAAAAAGTGAACCCTGGCGTGTGTCCATCTATATGAAATGCTTTAATTCCAGATAACTCGAAGTCTTGTTCAAATTTTTTGTCGAAGGGGTGTCTACTAGCAAGGGTATGCTCTGAATCTTTCTTATGAATCCAAATAAATGTTGTAAAATAATCTCTATAAAGATTTGAAGCACCAAGAAAATGATGATGCGTAAATAATATTTTATCCATTGATTCAAGGTCCTTGCTAAATGTCGAAGGGCAGTCAATCCAAATAAACTTTCCATTTATTTCAATACTGTAAGCAGCATGCTCGAATCCAAAAGGTGGTGAGGAATTTAACCGCATCACTTTATTATTGACTTTAGTGGAAATAATTTTATATCTTTTAGAACATTCTTCTGCGGTAATAAAATTTTTATTTGAAGCTCCACAAAATGGACAGAATTCTGGATAGTATCCTATTATGTTAAAGCCACATACCTTACATACATATTGCTCTGTCAAACTAACCATAGTTTCGCACTTAATTATATCAATAATCTGTATCCATAAAAGGATAGGTAAATTCTGCTTCTTTTTGTAGTGAATAATTTTAATTTTAATTAATCCTTAAGTTTTTCATACTATATTTTAATTGTTATTAAATAAAATTCTGCTAAAAAAAGATTTAGAGTAGCTCTATGAATATTCATATTACAGAGGAAGATTCAAAATATATGTATGGTTTTGTTCAAGGAATTATCGAGGAAGTTGGACCAAGGATGCCATGTAGTCCTCAAGAATCTAAAGCTGCAGATATAATTAAAAGAGAATTTGAAAAAACTTGTGATAAAACTGTTATAGAGTCATTTACATGTCATCCAAAAGCTTTTTTAGGTTGGATTAAACTTGATATGGTTTTAGTGGTCCTGTCATTTTCAATTTACCTTCTAATGCAATTCTTTACTGAGTATATCTGGTTGTTGATATTAACGATAGACTCATTTTTATTAGTATTATTACCATTTTTAATCATGTGGGAAGAATTCTTCAATTATAAAGAGTTTATCGATCCAATATTTCGCAAAAAATCATCTCAAAATGTAATAGGAAGCTTCAAACCTAAAGGAGAATTTAAAAAAATCATCGTTTTTTCAAGTCACATGGATTCAGCGATTGAATTTAAATTATTGAAACTTTTAGGTTGGGGTTTTATACCACTTGCTTTTGGTGCAATATTAATAATGTTGATGTGGTTAGTCCTTTCTTGCTTGAATTTAATATTTATTTTAATTGGCTTAATTAAACTTAAATCCTTATTTTTTAACGTAGCTGTTTGGACACTTATAATAGGAAGTCCATGTTTTATTGGACTTTTTTTCTTCGTACCTTTAGGGGATAAAGGAAATGTTGTTCCTGGGGCTGTAGATAATCTGAGCAGCTGCTCGGTTGTTCAGGGACTAGGTAGATATTTAAAAAATCATAGAGATATAATACCAAATAACACAGAAGTAAGACTTATAAGCTTTGGTTGTGAAGAAAGTGGGTTAAGGGGCGCATTTAGATATGCTGCTTCCCATTTAGAAGAATTACAGAAATATGACGCTTACATAGTGAATATGGATGGTCTTGAAACCCCAGATGGGTTTTATATAATAGAATTTGAACCTACAACAAGAACTTGGCACTCAGAAGAGGTTATTCAGAAACTTTTAAAAGCAGCTGAAGATGTGGGTGTTGAAGCTCAACGATTTGGAGCAGGAAAATTAGAAAAAACGCTAGGACGCCTAAGTGGAGGTTCTGATGCCGCGGCATTTTCAAAAGCAGGTATTAAAGCAGGATTTCTAAATTCTGCTGATTGGAAAACACGATCAAGATATTATCATCAATCTACAGATACAATAGACAAAATTAAGCCTGGGACTTTAGAAGCTGCCTTAAGAATTTGTATTACATTCATAATGAATGAGAAAAATGTTATTAATAATATATAAAACATTTAACTGTATCATTAATAATCA
>JBHLKV010000195.1:0-5211 GCA_048886305.1 Candidatus Hodarchaeota archaeon | reverse complement strand
GATGTTGCTTTACCATCAAATGGAGGTGCACCTGAGTTGCCCCCATTTTTAATTTTCTCAGCAATATTTTTTCCGATTTTGGGTATTATTATAGCAGGTCTTATTGTCTATGCATTGCGATATTACAGAAAGCAAGAAGAAGAATCCCGAGTGGTGAATGTACCTCTAATCTCACGAATTAAAAACCTTAAAATTCTTAAAGATTCAGGGAGATTGGAAGAATCATTATCTTATTTGTTTAATGCCATTTATATGGATTTAGTAAATGCAAAATATGGAAGAGCAAGAAAAGATAATGAAACAATTAGAGATTTTGCAATAGTATCTGTTAAAGAATTAAAATTAACTCCTGCTGCTGTATATCCATTTATTCAGAAAATTGAAGAAGTGATCTATGCAAAACCCTTTAAGATAACAGAAAAAGATTTTTATAAAGCAGTTGAATTATTTTCCCCGATTTATTTCCAATTAACTGGTTATAATTTTGTATTAAATTTTTAATTAAAATCTACACATTCAAATCTACAATAAAAATATTAAAAATAAAAAATAAAATGGACTACATAAAATTATAAACTCAAAATAAATTATTAAATAAATTATTTAAAAAAAGACAATGGTATGAAAAAATGGCAAAGAAGAAAAAGAAGCAACCAGAACCAGAAATAAATGTAAAACAAAGATTTGATAATGTAAAGGTTTTGGTTGAAACTAATAGACCTAAAGAGGCAATTGCTTACATTTATCTTGTCTATGATGATATCATAAATATCAAATTTAAAAAACCTAGACTAGCCCATCAAACTATCCGTGAATTCGCAATTTCATGTGTAAATGAATTAGAAAAGAAATTGAAACCAGAATCCGTTTATCCCTTTATTAAGAAGATCGAAGACATAATCTATGGTGGTATTGAACCAACTAATAAGGAATTAAATTATGCAATTGATTTATTCTCGAATTTATACACCGAAATTACGGGAAAATCTGAGAAATTCCCTAAAGTGTGATAATATAAACTAATGTTTTTATTGACATTAAAAATAAATAACAAATATAATTAAAATGGTTAAAGCAGGTAAAGCTTCTGAGAAAAGCATTAATATATCAAAAGCAATAATTTTTGTGTTTTTCACCATATACTTAATTGTATTTGGAATTATAATTAGTGAATTTATCGTCTCTTTTCAGAACCATAACCCTGGAGACCTACCCGTTTTAGTTAGTTATATCCCTTTATTATGTTACATCGGAGCATTATTTTTAGGTATTGCTTTTATTATATTCATTAGAAATGTTTCAGTCTATAAAACTCGCCAAACCCAGTCTCGGAAACAAGTTAAAAAAGGATCAATGTACAAACAAGCCCTTTTTTTGATAATATTTATTTTTGCATTTGTTCCTTTACTTGCCCCAATAATTGATCAAGGTAAAAATAATCAACATTTCTCAATATACAATACAGATTGGAATGGGTGCTCAGATTTTAGAGATACTATAGAAGGTCAAGGTTATGAAATAATGTCGATACAATCAAGCCTTAGTGCTACTGAACGGTTGGATAAAAGAATTCTATTGATTTTAATGGGACCAAATCAATATTATGATCCAATATTTGAAATTCCATATTTCATAGATTTTTTCAACAGCACTAACTCTTTATTGATATGCCATGATCATGGTTCTACAAGCACATTATTATGGGAAATATTAATTGCGAGTTTTTTAACTCAAGAAGTGGATAGAAATTTTCCATTAACTATATTTCCGGATGGAGTTTTAAGAGATCATGATTCATATTTTAGAACTGCGGAATATCCAGTTATTACAGACTTCCTCCCTCATCCAACAGTATCCTCTGGAATGCAAGTGGTTTTAGGGCAATCCAGTTCTGCTGTTGGTGGTCCCTTTATAACTGAATTTGGATGGGACGATATAGGATATTCATCTGACCAAAGTTTTATTGATAAGAATGGTAATGATCAATTTGATAATGAAACTGATGTACTTGATTTAGGTTTCATGACAGGCCTTCTACCAGATTTTTTCGGTTTATTTCCTCTCGGAATCTATCCCCAACCTGTATTTATGGCAAAAGAATACCAAAATATAAGGATATTCGTATCAGCAGACGCTAGTCTATTTAATAATGAACTAATTGGACTATATGACAATCGACAATTCGGTATTAATATTGTTGAGTGGTTAACTTATATGGATATAGGAGGAAATAAAGATGATTGGATTATTGTATTTGACGAAGCTCATATCCGTCCAGAATATTCAAGAGATCTTACATCTGCGGGGATTTATGGGTATATAATGCAATATATAATACATTTATCAACTAATCCTATTACAGCTTGGATTTACCCAATCTTAGCTTATTATACCTTAAGAAAATATCTACCAAAAAAAGATGAGAAAGAACAGAAAAAGAAAGCAGAAGAAGCAGAAAAAGAAGAAGAAATAGCTAAATTTAGGACCTCTTCTTTCTTTGCCCAAAAGATTGAATGGTATAGGGATAAGAGTAAGTATGGAAAAGCATTAACTCTACTTTATAGGAGATTGGAGAGGAAATTAAATACCTTACTAATGGGTAAAAAAATCACAAAAGAAAATGTAATTGATATGGTCATCGCTAAAGAACCAGCTATTAGTAAGGGAAAAGTTAAAAGAATAGATAGATTTATGGAAAAGATTTTATTGATAAAAGAAGGTAAAGAGAAAATTAGAAATGAACAAGATTTTGAAAACCTGTTTTTTGAAATGGAATGGGTTGTAAATAATATTTAATTAAGTTAACATGATAATTTAAAAGACTAAATAAAAAAGTATAAAATAAATAAAAAAAAGGTGTATAGAATATGGAAGCCGATAAGGCAAAATATTATGAACATGAAGAAATTGATATAACTCCTATAAGAGAAATAGCACAGGAGGTATTAAGCGAAGTAAGCCGAGTCATTGTGGGGTATGGTGACATTCTACAACAATTATTTGTCTCACTTCTTGTAAATGGACATGTTCTTTTAGAAGGGGTACCAGGACTGGGAAAGACTGTAATGGCAAAGACATTTGCGAAAACTCTTGGAATTTCATTTAGGAGAGTTCAATTCACCCCCGATTTACTACCAGCCGATATCACAGGTACTAAGATCTTCTCACAAGAAGAGGGTACATTTGTTCTTCAAAAAGGACCTATTTTTGCGAATGTTGTCCTCGCTGATGAAATTAATCGAAGTGCTCCTAAGACACAGGCGGCTCTACTTGAAGCTATGGCTGAACGACAAGTAACAATAGAGGGGCAAACCCTTGAACTTGTAAAACCATTTATTGTTATAGCAACTGAAAACCCTGTTGAAATGGAGGGAACCTATCCTCTGCCAGAAGCACAAGTTGATCGATTTTTATTTAAACTCTGGCTAGATTACCCTGAACAGGACGAAGAAGTGGATATTATGAGAAGACAAATTTCTGGCGAATCACCATCAGTAGATAAAATAACTAACGCAGAAGAAATACTTGCTGCCCAAAAATTAGTAAATATGGTTTACATTGATGATAGAATACTAAAATATATAAGAGATGTTATATTAAAAACTCGAAATCATCCACAAATTGCGTTAGGATGCGGTCCCAGAGCTGGTCTCACCTTAATGAAATGCGCAAAGGCACGCGCTGCTATTTTAGGTAGAACTTATGTAACACCTGATGATGTACGTGCATTAACCGTCCCCGCATTAAATCATAGGATTTTATTGAAGCCCGAAGCTGAATTAGAGGGCCTTGATGTAAATGCTGTGATTAAAGGAATTATTGAAGACATTCCAGTACCAATTTAAAAATATTCTTCCCACTTTTTCGGGTTATTATCAATTAATTTAAATGATCATGTAGAAATCGTAAATAAGGTGGAAATAAAATTTTAGGAGGAAAAGGCAGAAGTTTAGTTTTATTTGCTGTATTCTTTCTTACAGCAGGATTTGCGTTTAATAACTATTTCCTAATATATTTCGCCATTCTATTACTTTTTAGTACCATAATTAGTTTACCAGTGTTTCACTATAAAATGAATGTGGAAGAACTGAAGGTACATAGAGAACTCGAGAAAGAAAAGGTATTTAAAGATGACTTTGTCCATGTGAAAGTAGTTATTGAAAATATTGGTCGAAGCAGTTTTGATTATCTTGAAATTAGAGACACATATAATCCCCAACTTTTTAGACTAATCTTAGGTGAAAATTTCATATCTACGAGAATAGGACCTAAAGCCATTGTAAGGTTCTCTTATATTCTTGAACCAAAAGTTAGGGGTGAATACGCATTAGGACCATTGTCAATCATAGTTAAAGATCGCTTAGGTTTTAATTCACTGGAACGAATCGTTCCAAATAGTGTTACAGATATACTTGTTTATCCTCCCTATGAAGATATTAAGAGAATTGAAATACTTGGTTCAAAAAGATCTTTACAATTGAACTATGGTCTTCAAAGATCGAAACAAAAAGGGCTTGGCTCAGAATTTTATGGTATGAGAAAATATGCTTTTGGTGATCAATTTAGACTAATTGACTGGAAGGCAAGCGCTCGTGCCCAAACATTAATTGTTAAGGAGTTTGAATCAGAGAGAGACATCACCGTTATGATTTTAGTGGATTCTTCAAGTTCTATGGCAGGAGGAGCTATTGAAAACACAAAATTTGAATTTGCTATAAGAGCTTGTATGCTATTAACAAAAGTAGCCCTAACACGTCGAGACAACGTGGGTGTTTTTACTTTTTCTGATAAAAAGAATCTAAAGTTTTTAAAACCTGGAAGTGGTGAAGATCATTTTTATCAAGTATTAGATTTTGTGGCTCGAGTGAAACCAGAGGGAAAATGTAGAATTGTTGAAGCAATTGATCATTTCACAAGACGTTTCCAAAAGCGTAGTTTAGTCTTTATAATCTCTGATTTAGAAGCAGATGATAAAGAAGTTACCCAAGCAATAAAAAAATTAATTCCTTTTAACCACACTATTATTATTATTAATCCATTTAGCCCTTGGTTTGAGATACATGAAATTGATTTATCATCAACTGATAAAGCCTTAGCAGAAGCAATAAGTGAGGAGATGATGGAACATATCCTTAAAATAAAGCAAGAAGTAAGAAATTTAGGGGTTAATATAATAACAGTTGCACCCGATAATATGATGGGTGAAGTATT
>JBHLKV010000194.1:0-5215 GCA_048886305.1 Candidatus Hodarchaeota archaeon | reverse complement strand
TAGTGTATAACTCAAATAAAAATTCATAGTATAAATAAATATAAACTACAGTTTTAAGGAAGAGAATGAGGAATAAATAACTCAAAAATGCATTATTTATAAGAATACTTGTTGAAAATTGGCCTCTTTGAATTAAAGATAAGAAAGGCATTTGAATTAAAAGTACGAATATAAAGCTAGCTAAAGATAAAACATATTTACGCTTAAAAATTGTGAGACTTTTTAAGAATGGTTTGTTTTCTTCGATAGATTTTTTGATTTCTTTCTGTTGATTACTTAAAGACGCAAAAGTAATCAGATAGAAGATTCCATTATTGATAAGTCCATAAAGCCATGCAAATTCAGACTTAATAATAAATGAAAGATATAATATTTGAGTAAAGTGATTAATAACAATAACAATGTTATAAGGTTGTTTTAACATTAATTTTAAACTAATCGCATGTTTAAACTCTCCTTCTCCTATATTAAAAAAATCGATTGGTTGAAAATAGTAATAGTAATACACAATATTATATAAAAGAGAAAAAGAAATCAATGGAAGAAATATAAACGACCAATGCTTAGGTGTTATATAATCGAAAATTGGTGTTACAATATAAGATAATATAGATATTAAAAAAATGATATGAACTCTGGCAATTGGGTTATTGGATTTATTGTAAAAAAAAGGTTTATTTCGATATTTATCAAAATTCTTATAAAAAAATAGGAAGGCAAATGTAAAAATTAGAACAGAAATAGTAAAAGCTATATATGAAGCCCAAGGAGGTTGTACCAAGATCCAAAATCCAGCTAAAGAAATGGCGAGGGGCGCAATTATTAAGAAAAAACAAAATCTAACTAATTTAGTAAGAAATTCAGTTACTTTCTTAATTTTTTCTTCAGAATTTTCTGGTTTATTAGATTCCATATCTCAGAATAATATAAAATATAATCGTGAGTATAAAAGAAATATTAATTAAAAAATGTATCACATAATTTTCTACCATAAAACAAATATTTTAGTGGTAAAAGTCTATGAATTACTAGTAAAATTAAAAGAATTATGAATCTTATCTAAATTTCGGGAGATACTTCTTTTGTAAGTTACTCATTTCGTTAAAAATGTTCTCTGCCATTTCAAAACTCCCAACATTCGGATCAATTGCTAAGCAAGTCAATGCGAGTTCCTTAGATCTTTTTAAAACAGCATCTACACATAAATCTTGAATAGATGCCTCAATACGAAGCAAGGCAGCAATACTCTTTGGTAATTCACCAATTTTTATACCATGAACACCTTGTTTGTTAACTCGTGTTGAAATTTCAATAACCAAATCTTCTGGTAAATTAGTTATCAATCCATCATTTGGGATATTCACAGCACTTTCATAAGAATTTCTATCAGTAATTAAAGCTTCAATTATTGGGATAGCTCTTTCTCCGGATGGTTCCTTAAATAAAGGTCCAATCCTTGATATTCTCCCTTTTTTAAATCGTTTATAATAATGAGTGATAAGTTCGTATATATTTTGATTAAATTGGTCTGTATGATTAATCCAATCAATCATATCTTGAGTTTTTGTAAACTCTTCAGCGAATTGAAGATATTCCCCTAAATGATTGTCTCCAACATAGGGAAAATAGCCAAAACGCTTGTAAACCTCAAAGGTTAAAGTTGAAAATTCAAATCTGTCTTCATTGTTCTGAAAATAATTCATAGCTTTAGCATTAAAGTCTTGCATTAAATCTTTTCCAGTAGATAAATCTTTTAGACCCAATAAAAAAGCAAAATGATTGAGTCCAGCAACCTCTATTTTTAATTCTTCCAGCTTTTTATTAAATAATATCGGTAAATGATGATCTAAAAATCCGATTTGATGACATAAGCCAATAAATTTTAAATTTTTCATTGTTCTTTTAATTGCTAAACATACTCTAGCCATAGGATTTGAAAAGTTAATAATGAAAGCATGGGGGCATATCTTTTCTATATCTTTTACTATTTCAATAATAGGAGGGATGATTCTCCAAGCATGAAAACTACCACCTGGTCCCCCACATTCTCCTAATATCTGAGTAGAACCATACTTTCTCGGAATCTCATAATCCTGCCTCCATAATGAAAACCTATCACCAACTTCAATTGAATTAATTATGAAATCTGCATCCTCAAAGGCTTTAGCTCTATTTGTAGTCCATTGGATATTAAATTTAGAGCCTAATCTTTCATTTTGGAAAGTTAATAACTCATAAGCAATTTTCAATTTTTCTTTATTTATATCATGGAGTACAATAGTAGATCCTTCCAAAATTGTACTTAAATATAAATCATTAAATGTTGATGGCCCAAATGAAGTTGATCCTGCTCCAACAAGGACGATCTTTTTTTCCATAATTTTGAAGGATTAATTTTTCGTTATTTCCTTAAAATGTCAACATAATTAAAGAGTTTTCAAAATTTTTTCTGAGTTAACAAATAAGAAAATATTGAAAATAATACTACTTTTTTGTACAATTCACAATATTAGCGAGAGATGGGAATTAAATGGGTAAAGTTTATAAAGGATTTTTCTCACATTCTTAATAATGAGCTTTTCAAATAATACTACGACACATTGGTGTAGATTACATTTAGGTGTATTCATAGTATTCATCCGTAGTATTATTAAGAGAGAATAAATCAATTCTCTTGACCTAGTTCTTATATTTTTTATTGGTTTATTCTCTTAACATACAATAACGATGTAAAATTTATTCGAAAAAGGTCAAGACCTGATTTCATTCTCCTAGTGAAAGCTAAATTAAAAAAAGGAGGTGAAAAATGGTTGGGAAATAAGTTAAGCAAAAAAGATCCATATATGATACTTGATTACTATAAAGATTGGGATTCAGATAAAACTCCAGTCATGATGATTTTGGATAACTTGGATAATAATCCTGGAGAAATAGAATCTGAAGATGAGAAAAAACTAGCTTATCTTTGGAACAAGTATCAAAAATCTAAATAAATTTTTTTTTATTTACTTATTTTTTTAAATCAAGTGCTTTATCTATCCTTTCTAATGCTTCTTTAATTTTATCTATAGGTTGAGTTAAAGCAAATCTTACAAAACCTTCTCCATATTGACCAAAACCAATCCCTGGAGTTATAATTACCCCCACATTGATCAATTTTTTAACAAAATCCATACTATTAATTTCTCCCTCAGGAATTTGAGTCCATACATAAAAAGTTGCTTTTGGTTTATCTGTTTCCCAACCAATCTTATTCAAACCATCAACCAGTACATCACGCCTTTTTTCATAAATTTTCATGTTTTTATCCACAATTTCTGGTTTTTTCTCTGATTTATATTCATTTAATCCTTTTATTACTGCTTTTTGTATAAAAATTGGACACCCTGAATCAATCTGAGACTTTACTTTTCGTAATCCTTCAATAATTTCTTGATTGCCCACTGCCCATCCACATCTAAATCCTGTCATGTTAAATGTTTTTGAGGCACTATTAATTTCAATATGATCTTGATTAATTTGCAATAGAGTAGGGGCTATGTAGTCACCAAAAGTGAATTCAGAATAAGGATTATCATATATAATAATAAAATTATAATCTTCAGCATAATCTACAACTTTTCTAAGATATTTGATGGGAACTGTAGCGCCAGTAGGATTATTAGGATAATTTAAATACAGCATTTTTGCTTTTTTTAGAATTTTAGGCTCTATTGCTTCTAAATTTGGTTGAAAACTATTCTCTTTTGTTAATGGCATTAAATAAGGTTCCCCATCACATAATTTTGTTGCTCCATTTGCATAAACGGGATATCCTGGATTAGGACATAATACAATATCTCCTGGATTGACAAATGCTCTTGCTATATTAGCTACTCCTTCCTTTCCTCCTAATACATTGGTAACCTCTTTATCAGCATTAAAATCTAATCCAAATCTTACCTTGTACCATCTGGCAATCCCTTCTCTGAAGATTTCTTCTCCCATACTTGCAGGATAATTTTGATTTTCAGGAATTTTAACTTGTTTTATCAACTCATTTATAATTAATTCCGGAGTTGATAGATCAGGATCACCGATTCCTAATGAAATAAAATCTACTCCCTCTTTCTTTTTTTTAGCTTTCAATTCTTCAATTGCCACAAAAATATATTTTGGTAGTCGGTTTACTCTATCAGAATATTCTATTTTCATTTTCAAATCACTTTATTATTAAAATAAGATGTTTTATTCAATTATTATCTTCAATCTTCCAATCCTTCTTGGTTCTCCACTCTTGACCGCACAAACCGCAAATATACTTGAAACCATAAATATTTGGATTTTCCATAATAATATTTTCCCGATCTATTACTTCACGTATTTTGTCTCGATCATTATTTAAGCATTTTGGACATTGCCGTCGTAATCCTTTTCTAATTTCCTCTAGTATAATTTTAATTTTTGATGGAGCTGGTTTCGATATTTCTGGAATCTCAATAGGTTTAATAATAGCTTCTTCTTGAAATTCTGGCATTTTTAAATATTTAAAGAAAAGTTTAGATAATAAATGATCAACAGTTTCCCCTGCTTTAGCTTGTTCTGTTAAAGCAGCCTCAATTTCCTTTAATGCACTAATATCTTGATAATCTAGATAATGGACTTCTCCTACTTGGAGCTCTGAATAATTAGTTTTAGATTTTAATTTGGTAAGAATAAAGTGAGTAAAATCTCTAACAAGATAAGTTAAGTTCATTTTCATTTCTGTTAAATTCTCAAGTTTAAATACTCCTCTATGTTGAGAAACCCATTTTTTCACGTCTGCCAGATTTTTTAACATTTCTTCATTTGTTTTTAATTCAGCTATTTTTTTCTGATCTTCAATAACTCCATAAACTATGAAAGGAGCTTCATTCTCCATGTGTGTTTTTTCAATGAATGCATCCATAATATCTGCAAGGTGTATAAAATTATCACCTATATCCTCATCAATTTTGATAAAAAATACACCCCCACTCACACCTATAAATAGTCCTTTTTCCATCATTAATTCTTGTGATTCTTCCTCTTTCCAAGCAAATGAAGTCTTCCATTTAATTATATCAAAATTTCTCTCTCTATAAATTAATGAGAAATTCCACACATAACTCTCCTTTGCAAGATGATGTATTACTCCCTCTGGGAATAAGGATTCTCTATCTACTTTTTGAGAAGGGACTTGATAATTAATTGAATA
>JBHLKV010000193.1:0-5218 GCA_048886305.1 Candidatus Hodarchaeota archaeon | reverse complement strand
AAAAAAAAGTTGGGAGAATTATCCAAATATGAAAGAAAAAAAGGAACTGGTATTAAAGCTCATTATTGACTTAGAAAGGAAAGATATGACTAAATATTGCTTAAATAATGTCAAAAATCTAGAGGATAATAAATTACGAGAAATTGCTCTTTTCTCAATTATTAAACTTGGAAATGAAGAAATAATGCTTGAGTTAAAAAGTTTGATGAGAAATGATAAAAAATTAGCTGAGTTCTTTAAAAAATTCTGGAAATATTTAGAGAGACGTGAATTTAAGTTCTACTATTAAAGTATTATATCTAAAGAAAAGAATTGAAAATTATTATTAATAGAGCTAAATATTTAATAATTAAGGTTGAAATACATTAGAAAAATTGGTTTTTTTTTGGTGCTAAGTGAAGAAAGTGAAGAAGAGTAAACAATCTCATGAATTTGAAGATATAAACAATCAAATTTTAAAGTGTTTCACTTTAATAAAATCAAAAGAGTTTAATAAAGCCATATCAATAACTAACAAAATTTTGACTGAAGAAGGAATTCAAATAGACTTAACTCAGAAGTTTGGTATAAGAATAATAAGATTGTTAGCGTTAATGGCTTTAAAAAAACATGATCAAGCTAATGAAGAAATTAGGCTTTCTGAACAAATTTTAGACCAAATGGATAATGATAATAAACAAAATTCCCTTGTGAAGGATGGTATCGGTAGACTTTTCTCTATAAAAGGTGCTATCGAATCTACGCAAGGGAATCTTGAAGAAGCTATAATTAACTATCAGCATAGCATAGAGATTTATAAAGCTTTGAATAATAAAAAATCCCTATTTTACCAGTTTGAAGCAATTGGTTGGATCAAACGAGCTCAAGGTAAATTGGATGAAGCTTTAAAGTTCTTCCATAAAATGTTAAGTCTTGCTGAAGAAATTCATGATGAACGAAATATCGCACAAGCAAAATATTCAATTGCATTTGCTAATTTCTATAAAGGGGACTTAGATCAGGCAACAGAATATGCCCAAGAATCATTAGCAGTTTATGAGAAGTTAAAACATTTTAAAGGACTTGGTGCCGCATATTCTGTTTTTGGATCAATTTATCGGGGAAAGGGGGATTTTGATAAAAGTTTAGAATATTATCATAAAGTATTGACTATTTTCAATGAAAATTTAGGTGTTCAGCAGGGGGTAACGCATAGTTATTGTTATGCTCTTAGAAATATTGGGTGGATATACTATTATAAAAATGATATGAAAAAATCAATTGATTACCTTAGAGAGGCCGTAAAAATTCATCAATCTCTTTGTGATGTATACGGTACAATATTTGATTACGATCTAATAATGTTTCACTTATTATTAATAATTTCAGCAATAGAAGTTGATGATATTCAACAGATTGAGGATTCCATGAAGGAACTTTCTAGTTTTGGATTGCAATGGCCTTGGACTGATTATTTTAGGAAATTTGGTAAGGCTTTGATATTGAAAAGTAAACGACGAGCAAAATATCGATTTCAAGCTCAACAAATTTTTGAAGAAATTCTTGAAAATAAATTCGATTATCAAATAGAATTTATGATCCAGACAAATTTGTGTGACCTATTATTAGAAGAGTTAAAATATTCTGAAGAAGAAGAGATACTGGTAGAAGTCCAGAGTTTGCTTAATAGTATATCTGATCTCGCTAACAATCAACGTTCTATTACCACTTTAATAACATTATATTCTCTTCAAGCAAAATTGGCGTTAATTGAAGGAAATGCTGAACTTTCAAGAAAACTATTAGCTAAAGCTCTCAAAATTTCAGAAAATAAAGGATTAGAGTTGTTATCAAAAAAATTAACAGCTCAGCAAAATCGGCTTATCAATCAATTAGAAGATTGGAGGGCTCTATTTATTCGTAATTCAAAATTACAAGAAAAAATTGAATTTTTAAATTTAAAAAGATATGTAACAAATGCAATAAATGAGGTACTAGAGAAGAAATTTACACGTCAAACGGTAGAAGAAAAAGTCACAGTCCATAAAGAAAAGAAAAGTTGTTTAGTTTGTAAGGGTGAAGTAGAACGATTTAATATTTACATATGCCCAACATGCAATTCGATCTATTGCATTAATTGTGCCCAGACATTAACTAACTTAGAAAACGCGTGTTGGGTATGCAAAGCTCCAATAGATGTCTTAAAACCCATAATACCTATTAAAGAAGAAGAAAAAGAATTTAAAACCTCGGGAAAATTAAAGGTCCCACCAAAAGAAGATAAGAATTTATCTAAGGAGTAATTATTCTATCGAAATTTATAGAAGATATATAATGAAAAAAAAGTCATAATTTAGATTTTAATTCAAAGATTAAAAGAAATACGTAATTAACCTTATTCTACCTCTATTTTTTTACATAATTATTTTCAAGATTTACACAAAGGTAAAATAATATTAATTGATCTATCTGTTTATTAATTATTCATAATACACAATTAGAATTATAGGAGGTTCAAATTAAAATGGGAATAATTTATAAATATCGAAGTTTGATTTTCTTTTTAGTTCATATTATACTTTCTCTATTATTACCACTCTTATTCATAAATGCAATTTCACTAAATACTGGGAAAGATTATAAGGATGTATTTATGGAAGCTTATGGAGTAGCTTTTCTTTTAGTTTTCGTAGGAGGAGGTGCACTATTATTTGCTGTCTTTGTAATGGCACCTCATCAAACATTTAAAGGAAAGGGAGCGTTTTTAGCAGCAGTTATTGTCTATATTATAGGGGTTGCTATTTTAACACCTGTGACCTATTTTGGACTTTTAAACTTTGGGAAATAGGAATAAATGAAAATCTAAAAAGATATTTGTCTAAGGAGTAATTACTCTATCAGAATTTATAAAAAGTGTGAAATAAAAAATTAGAAAATTAAAAAAAATTAGTTTAACCTATTTCTACATCCATTTTTTTACTTCTAAATTTTGAGGGTTTTTAGGAACACAAGATTTTAAAATATATTTGAGATCAAAATAACATGGGAGTTCAAAAACAATTAAATTCTTATAGTTAGAAAGTTTTGAAAATTTCCCATTCTCCTAAAAACTTAGTCCTAATAGGTTTAAATACTCAGGTAACTTAGATATAATCACCACAAATTTATTTAATAAATATATAGAGGGAAATATAATGAAATGTAATATTAATATAAAATTACTGTTGTGCATTATTTTAGCTACTTCAGCATTAACAGCAATAGTTTTTAGGGAATTTAACGGAAAATATGTGGAGGGTAAGTACTATTCGAAAAATGATTTGAGGTGTGCTTCAGGGGATTGGGATCCTCAAATTACCCGAGTTGTTGAAAATGAACCTAATGGTGTATTCATAGGAGATGCCAATAATGATGGATATAATGACATTGCTACTGCTAATTTAGACGTTAATACGGTCTCAATCTTTCTATGGAATAGTACTTCAAGTAATTGGGATCCCCAAATTACCCCAGATGTAGGAAATGCCTCTATTAATGTATTTATAGAAGATGCCAATAATGATGGATATAACGACCTCGCCTCTGCTAATGCGGGTTCAGATACGATCTCAATCTTTCTATGGAATAGTACTTTAGGGGATTGGGAGTCCCTGATTACTCGAACCGTTGGAGAGTACCCTTGGGATGTATTCATAGGGGATGCCAATAATGATGGATATAATGACCTTGTCAGTGCTAATTATGATTCAGATACTGTCTCAATATTATTATGGAATAATACTTCAGGAGATTGGGATCCAAACATAAACCAAACCGTAGGAGATGGTCCTAGGAGTGTATTTATAGCAGATGCTAACAATGATGGATATAATGATATTGCTACTGCTAATCAGTGGCCAAATACGATTTCCATATTACTATGGAATAATATTTCAGGAGATTGGGAGTCCCAGATTACTCGAACCGTTGGAGACTACCCTTGGGATGTATTCATAGGGGATGCCAATAATGATGGATATAACGATCTTGTCACTGCTAATTTGGGTTCAGATACAGTCTCTATATTACTATGGAATAGTATTTCAGAGAATTGGGATCCAGAGATTACCCGAACTGTAAATGGCGACCCTTTTAGTGTATTTATAGGGGATGCCAATAATGATGGATTTAATGACATTGCTACTGCTAATTCTGTTTCAGATACGGTCTCAATATTATTATGGAATAGTGCTTCAGGGGATTGGGATCCCCAGATTATCCGAGGAATTGGAAGATATCCTACAGGTGTATTCATAGGGGATGCCAATAATGACGGATATAATGACATCGTAGCTAATAATCTAATAAATTCTACAATTTCAATATTAATCTGGAATCCATCGTTATCAATAATTTCAATAATTAGCCCCAATGCATCCAGTTCGTGGAAGATCAATACGGCTCAATTTATATATTGGGACTCAACGGGGATCATATTGAATGTGAAAATTGAACTCTACAAGGATGGTGTGTTTGTAATGGAAATCGTAGCAAACACTCCCAATAATGGTTCTTACATGTGGGATATCCCCTCAGAGCTCGAGGATTCTACACAATATCAAATAAAGATTAGTGATTTTTTGGATCCCGCAACTTATAATTATAGTGATATATTTGAGATAAAGGCTCCATCTAAAGGTCCTTCAGGTATTCCAGGATACAACTTATATCTCTTAATAAGCATAATATGCATTATTTCTGTAATTCTCTTTAAAAATCGCTTTAAACTAATTAATTAAATTCTTTTTTTCGCTTTTAGACATCTTTTTTTTTTTTTTCAATGTTGAATTTTTAGAAATGTTTAATAAAAATGAATATTGCCATCCCTCACATTAATTGAATTCTTCATCATTAAGAGCATTAAATGATCCTGTAGAGGAGTCATCCGTTGGTTCTTCCCTTGGAAATAAATCCACCAGCTAAACTACCAATAAGAAAAATAATTACAACAACTCTAATAAACCTTTTTTTCAACTGCCATTTTGATCATTTAAAAAATTATATAGCTTGATAAAATTTGTAAGTTTTTAGGACTTTTAGGGTTAATTTAAGATTTTTCGGAGCAATTTTAAGAAAGAGATTGATCTTAAATAAAAAAATAAATAAAATATAAAAAAATTAATCTATTTCTACATCCATTTTTTTACGTTCTTCAAGAAGAGCATCAACAACAGAGGGATCTGCTAAGGTAGTAACATTT
>JBHLKV010000192.1:0-5235 GCA_048886305.1 Candidatus Hodarchaeota archaeon | reverse complement strand
TTCAATCTCTTCCAGGAAAACCTGCTATTATCATTACATAAGATCTTCTTAGAAGTTTTTTAAATAAAAGTAGTTAATTTAATTCTATCTTCCATATATTTCTTGATACTAATTTATTAAATTAAAATTAACTAAATTATTTTAAATGGAAAAATATTAAATCTTAATAACATAAGGGGTAAATTAAATCCCATTAACAACAATTAAAACCTTCATATAAATGACTATATATGAATTAAGCATTATCTCTACTACAGGGTTCCCATACTTTAATAAACAAATTAGACCGATACCCGAAGGTGTGAAAGTATTTCTTCGATTTTTCGATTTTTCCCAAGAGAAATCTGTTGATCAAGATCAAATGGATTTGGAATCAAAATTTGATCTTACTGCTGGTTTAATATCTGCCTTGTTTGAATTTGCCCGAAATATTGATAAAAAAATTGAAGTCCTTGAATTCAAACCTAAAAAAGAAAACAAGCCACAATTCATAAAAAATAAACTACATTCCTTAGGAGATGTTTTAATAACCGTCCAAACTGATCCTTTTTTATTACATAATTCAGTACAAGAAAAAGTAAACTTGATTTATAACACAATTATAACCTCTAAAATTCCACTTGATTCTGGAGAGGAGATGATGAACGGTGAAGTGGATAAGATGGTCAATATTCTAACCGATTCAAAAGCTAGAGAACGAATATTAAATCATAAAAATAAAATTAAACTTTTAGCCAATAATTTTTTAAACGAAATGAAGGGATATGGCTTAGAAGGAATTTGTATCACTTCATTTGATCTCTCACCTATTATAGTCTTTGGAAAGAAATACTCTTTAGAAAAAGTTAATCAAATTTTAAGACATATTGGATTTATACCTGATATACCTCCTTTAGAATGGATTTACCGGCAATCTTTTATTTCTGACGAACAAATCCAAGTTTGCATTGTTAAATCAGGTGTTGGTCCAACGATTGAAGATATATTATTTGAACCCTATTTTTATCTACTCTTTGCTGATCCTCAGAGTTATTTTGGAGAATTTCCAGCAAAATTAACTACTTCTTTAAATGATATTCTTGGTTAATAATTTATTTAATTGTATTTTCAGCTGCTTCAATTATTTGAGTTAATGAATCTGCTTGGAGTGAAGCCCCTCCAACTAAGCCTCCATCAATATTTTCCTTAGTAAATAAATCTTTTGCATTAGAAGGTTTAATTGACCCACCATACTGGATTCTCACCAATTCTGCGGTTTCTTTATCATATTTTTGGGATAAAAGTTCACGAATAAAAACATGTATCTCTTCTGCTTGTTCTGGAGTTGCGGTTTTTCCAGTTCCTATGGCCCAAATTGGTTCATATGCGATCACAATTTTCTTCATTTGCTCTATATTAAGATCTTTAAATGTTTTATTCATTTGATATTCAATAACTTCTTTTGTTTTACCTGATTCCCTTTCATCCAGATGTTCCCCGATGCATACAATAGGTATTAAATCCATATATAGTGCTTTTTTGAGCTTCTTATTTATTAATTCGTCAGATTCCTTGAATATATCCCTTCTTTCACTATGTCCAAGAATAACATATTCTACTCCTAATTCTTTTAAAAAATTGGGGGATATCTCTCCAGTAAAAGCTCCTTTTTCCTCAAAATACATATTTTGAGCACCAGCTTGAACATTAGTATTTTTTATAGTTTCAATTAAAGTCTGTAATGCTGTAAACGGAGCACAGATTACTATATCGACTATATCAATCCCTTTTACTTGAGGTAGGAATTTTTTTAACATTTCCCTCACTTCATCTGGAGTACCCCGATTCATCTTCCAATTGGCGCCAATTATAGGTTTCCTCACTTTTTATAACCTCATCTAACTAGTTTTGATTAAAAAAATAATTTATATAATAGTAAATCAATTATGAAATTAAAATTATACATAAAGCAAGAAAAATGATATTAAGAACTAGTAAATTTGTTATTCTTCCTTTTTTGGAAGTTTCTCGTTTAATTTTATTGATATTAATAATTTTTTTACTTCATTAATATCTGGAACCAATACTTTTGGTAAACCCAATTGATCCCGTCTCCTCTCTATCGCGGGTTGCATAGGAATTGCTTTACCATTTTCTAATATAGTTGATGCCTGTGTGGTGTAATATTCAGGACCCTCTCCTTTCTCAATACTCATATTTTTTAATATTGTAAAAATCTCTGTTAATTCCACCTTTTGAGGACAAACCTCATCACACGTATCACATACAGTACATCCCCAAATATTAAATGCATTCTCCTTACCAAAAATCTTTTCTTTTAGTCCTAAAAGGGCATCTAAAATCAATCTCCGCGGATTATAACGTCCTTGAGTAACCTGTGCCACAGGACAAGCTCCACTACAAGTTGCACACTGATAACAGTATGCAAGTGTACTTCCAATGTCTGATTGAATAATCTGGTTTCTAAAATCAAAATCTAATGTTGCCATTATCATTAACACGTAATTATTCTTAAATTAATTATAATAACTCTCTTTTAATTTTAAAATTATTTTTTTTCAATAATAAGTACTAATTTTATTTTAATAATTATTAAAAGAAAAAGTGATTATTTTAGAATTAAAACTGCTTATTCATTTATAGTCTGAAAATAAAAAGAATAAAAAGAAAAGATGTATATAAATCCATAATAAATAGTAAAATTTCATCAATTCACTGATTTTTAGTTCTGCTAAAAATATCAGCAAAATCACATAAATTGAGATAAAAAATGGTAAATATCGAAGAATTAAAACAATTTGGGCTGCCAGTTACAGACGATATGAAGAAGGGAATTACTGTAATAGATATATATACAGAATGGTGTGGTCCGTGTAAGTTCGTAGCCCCTATATTAGAAAAATTAGAACATGAAGGATTATTTCATCTGTTATCTACCGATCTTGACCAAAACAGACCTCTAGGCGAAAGCTAACTTGAAATTTAGCCGCTAAAGGTTTGGAATAACTGCTATTCCAACGATTCTGTTTTTCAAGAATGGTGAGATGTTGAATCATCCAATTGAAGTACAAGGTCAACCATTAGTAAAAATGGGAATGATGCTTGGGGCAGTTGGCGAGCAAGTATTTAGAGAAATAATCCAAAAAATAGAAGCAATATAAAAAATTTTTTTTTAATATTCTTATTTTTTTCAGTTTATTGTTAAGAAATCATACAAATAATCTGTTATTCGAATTAAAAATTTTTTATGTAATGGTATTTTTCAATATTTAATTTAATGAAAGATGGAATAAATAATCATGAACTATACACGAGAAGAATTGATGCAATCTGAGGCGACTATGAATCAAATGCGAAATAATATCTACCACTTAGCACGTTTCATGGCTAACAATGGAGTATCAGATATTAAAGAGAGATTAAGAAGGATGGGTAAAAATATCGCACGGACATACATTAACTATTGGAAACCTGTACAAGGAGTTAATATCTCTAACTTAAAGGATTTTATTACAACAATATATCAAAAAGTCCTTGACAGCTATGTTTCAATAGAAATTAATGATAATGAAAAATCTGTAATAGTGCGAGATTCTAAATGTTCATTATGTAAATACCATTATGAAGATATTGAAGTAGCTGGTTGTGAAATAATTCTTGGCATGGTATCTGAACTTATTACTCAAATTAACTCGGGTTCAAATGATTCCTCATTAGTTTTTGTAGAACCTCTTGAAGTAAAAGAATCTCGAACATATGGAAATAAATCGTGTATTCAAATATATAAATATAAGATCGGAAGAGTGAATTAAACATGGGAGCCTTTCAGTGGTTAATGAAAAAAATTACAAAAGCTTTTGGTCGTTCTACTAATGCACTATTTTATACACTCCTTTATAGGGAAATACTCAAAGAAATTAATGAAATAACGAAAAATGAAGAAGATAGTTTAATAATTCTGAGAGAAATGGGAAAAAAAGCAGCTTATGAATCATGTGAAAGGCATTCAGCAATCTTTAAATTCATGCCAGGAAATCCAAAAAAAGTTTTAGATTATTTTGAAATTCTATGGGTTGTTGTTTTTGGAAAAGAAATAGATGAATATTCTTACGAAGAAATTCCGAAAGAAGAATCAAAATATAACGATTATATTCTTAAAATCAAAAAATGTCCAATTTGCAGTAGTTATGCTCAAGATAAAGAGGATACTTTTAATTTTATGAAATTAATAAATGTGGAGACTGAAGGAATGGCTTGTGGACTCTGTGGAATGTTAGAAAGTGTAGCTAACTTTATACTCAAAGTTAAAAGGAGTGATTACCGGATTGGTATCATTGAGCAAAAATGTATTACTAAAGGTGATGATTGCCTTCAATTCATTTGTAAAATATATGATTATAAAGAATGGCAAGAACATACCGCAGTAAAAATTCAAGATAAAATTTCCTCTCATGTTCATTTCGAAGAAGGGATAGAAGAAGAACTAGTTCAAGAAACTAAGTTAGATATTGTCGACAAACTTCAGGACGTTATATCAATAGATAAATTGGAAGAAATCCTTGATGAACCATTGGAGGGCATTAAGGAACGGGTTGCTGATCTTATTCGAGATAGATTAAACATGGAACCAGATCATTTCTTTGATTATTTTAGAAATTATGAGGATGATATGATAAGAATTATTGGATACCTTGGAACACATCTATTAAATGAGTATGGAGGCTTATTAGAAAAATCTCTTAAAAATGAAACCGTAGCGAAAATATTTGGTTATCTCTATAAACAGATTAAAGATATGACTCTTTTATTTATTCCATTAGATGTAATACGAGATTACAACAAATTATTAGTAAGTTTTTTAGATGGATTGGCTCCAGTAGAAATGGTTGAAAATATTAAACTTTTTTCAGCAAAAGATACAATTAATTATTTGTTTGAAGGAGCTAAAATGGCACTTGAAAACTTGGGTATTGATTTCTCTGAATTGAAAGAAAATGTCTGGGAAGAATTAAAGAAAGAAAGAGAGGATGAGTTAATTCCCTCTGAAGCATCTGCGATTGATAGAACTCGAGAAAAAGTTCCAAAAATAATTAACCTTATTCAAGAAATTTTAATGATTATTACCGATATTTTTACACTCCCTATACGAGTATTAATATCTGAAAGCCATTATGGATTAAAAACTGCTATAAACTCAGTTGTTTCCGAAGAGGAAGGATTGTATGGTTCAATAAG
>JBHLKV010000191.1:0-5316 GCA_048886305.1 Candidatus Hodarchaeota archaeon | reverse complement strand
TCTCCACAAGAATTCGTCTGTTCCTGGATAAGTTGTATTCCAACCTATACCAAAGCCCATACTCTGCATAATTTCTCTAGCTTTTGTAATATTGAAATTAGGGTAATTAAATCCATAATTAGAATATCTGATTCCCTCAGGAACCGGAGATTTTAATCTTGCACCTTCCCCAAAGAACGATAGTACTTTGATGATTTCTGAATAGTTAATCGCATAAGAAAGTGCTTCTCTCCATGTTTGATTAAGATGATTATTATTAAAGATAAGATAGAGAGGGTTTGAGTCTGTTTTTCCTTCATCTAAAAAAGTAATATTAGGATCAGATTTGAGATCATCTAACAAAAAAGGTTGGCATAGCAGGTCTATAAAGTGAACTTTACTTTCCAAAAGATCCCTAGATAGTTTATTACCATCATAATAATCATAATAAGAAAAGATTAATTTACTAATGTTAGCAATTTCCCTCCAATAGTTCTCATAAGCATGAAATTTTGCTTTTTTATAACGAATATATGAGTCTATAACAAAAGGTCCAGTTCCAACTGGCAGTATTGGAGGATATATTGGGCTAGTTATATCCCATCCATGAGATGTTGGAGATACCATGGCTGTTGCCGTATAGGTCAATACATCCAAAAGTGGAACGAAAGGGGCGTTTAACACGAATTTTATTGCATACTCACCTACAATCTCAGTATGATTCCAAATGGGTGTTTCACCATCTTCAAAATAAAATAGAGGATATGGAGACCCTATATATTCAGTATAAGGAAGAGCACCTGAAAAATTCCACCAGTATTCCATTCTATCAAAATTCCATTTTGCCGCAATCGCATTAAATTCTGTTCCATCGTGGAAGGTCACATTTTTTCTGAGATTTATGGTATAATTCAAACCACCTCCACTTATATCAGATACAGCGGTAGCAAGTAAAGGGATAAGAGGTAGATTTGGATCACTATAATTATAGGTGAATAAGGTTTCTGCTACTTGATCTATAATATTCTCGTCACCTAAATAATAACAATCAACTGGATCTATCGAATATTGTGTAGATCTTGTACCAAAAATAAATGGAATAGATGATGGACTAGCCTTGGATAATGTTTTTGAATCTTGAGATCTCGCTTCAAGTTGCTGTGTTTTTATAGGAGAAGTAAAGGTTGGAATAAAGAGTGTTGCTAGTAGTATTAATAAGCAGATTTTTTTTTTCATAAATAATTTTCAGTAAATATTTTTATCAGTTTATTCTTTAGTTTTCAAGATTTGAAATAAGATGGTTATTTTATTAAAACTTTGTTTTCTAATTTTACACTTTCATGGTAAACTGACGAACTTATGATGAGTGGTCCTTTAGCTGTTGGTATTGCAAAAAAACTAATTGATGATTGTTATGGTAAAGATACTGCTTTTGGATTGGAGCTTGAAACGTTAGTAAGATCACAACTGTTTCAAACTAAAGACGCTGTTTCTGCTGCTCTAGCTCGTTTGACTAAAACTAAACCAAAATGGAAATGGAAATAAAAGTTTTTTACTTATTTTTTTATTAAAAGAAGTGGATCTCAAAAAACTAATAAGAATATAAAAAAATAAAAAAAAGTTTTTAAGAAGTTAAATTTTGAATTAAAGTTTAGGTCAGCTAAGCTTTTTCTTTAGCTTTCTTTGAAAATAGAGAATGATAATTACCGAAATGCCTACAAGCAATAAGACCGAATATCCTGGAATTTCGTCTTTAGGTTTTGAGGGAGATTCAACGGTTACTGTTACAATGTCTTGGATATTGGTGTTTAAGTTATATACTTCAATGCGATACTCATAGGACCCAGCAGATAACCCATCTACATTAATAGCTATAGGTTCACCTGATTGCCAGACTCCAGTTCTATTTAGGACATCATTTACATAAATAGAATAGTTAGGATTTGAGATTAAATTGGAGGTCACTGTCCATAATATAGCATTACCAGTATCTCCTTCAACATAATTAATATCTACTGGATGCGTTATTTCAAAGATAAATGGCTGCACGTTGACATTTACTATATCCTCAGCTGTATTATTCGCATTAAATACCTCGATCTTGTATTCATATGTACTTGCTGGTAGATTATCTAAATTGATAATAATAGGTTCATCAATTTCCCACGAACCTGTTGTATTAAAAATATCATTGACATATATATTATAAATTGCATTTTTTAAAGCATCAGAAGAAATTGTCCAATTAATGATATTTCCTGTAGTTCCCTTGATAAAACTTATGTCACCAGAAGAGAGAATTTCAATATCATAACTAAAGGGTAGCCAGCCGCAATCGTAGAAATTGTATTTATTAAAGACATTTTGCGTAAATCCTGTTAAATTGATATGATGAGCATGGTATAATTTATAAGTCCAAAGCCATGAATAAGGCATTAGCTCCTCAACAGTATATCTTTGAATTTCATTATAGGTTGCTTCCCTTACAACTGGATTTGTCTCTGTTAACCCTTGATCCATAAGATTTTGAAGGTATGAATCATTAACTTGTCCATTAATTGCCCATGTAAGCTCACTTGTGGCATTTGAGAAAAGGTAATTGATAGCATTACTAGGATCATTATAATCATATACCCAACTAAGAGTCCACATATCTATCCAATCTTTATCCATTATAAAATTGGTTATAAACTCAGCCCAGTTTGTTATTACATCTACAAGTGTAATTCCAATTAAATCAAACCAGTCCCTACATAATTGGTACATATTATTATAAAGGCTACTTGGAGCATATACCCAGAATGAATACGTTGCAAATGAGGCACTCTGCCAAGTAGCATCATCTGGTCCAGGATATGTCGCATTTAGTCCAACACCAAAACCCATACTTTGCAATAACATTCTTGCTAATGTTATATTGAACTCAGGGTAGTTAAATCCATAATTAGAATATAAGATTCCCTCAGGAACGGGAGATTTTAATCTTGCGACTGTATCTGACATTAGTTCTTTGATAAGATAGGAATAGTTAATCGCATAGGAAAGTGCTTGTCTCCATGTTTGTTCAAGAAGATTATTATTAAAAGTAATGTATCGAATATATGAGTCTGTTTTTCCCTCGTCTAAAACAGTAATATTTGGATCAGCTAATAAAGAAGGCAAAAGAGATTGGGATATTTGATCAATAAAGTGAACACTACCATTCAAAAGATTAGTGGTTAATAACATAGGATCACTGTAATAATAAAAGAGTAATTCATTAAAGTCAGCAGTTACTCTCCAATAATTCTCAAAAGCATGAAATATTGTTTCATTGTCATCAATATGAGAGTCCATAACAAAAGGACCTGTTCCGACTGGCAATTTAGTAGTTCCAGTATGGATTGTGCTTGTTATATCCCATCCATGAGATGTTGGAGATACCATGGCTGCTGCCGTATACGTCAATACATCTAAAAATGGAACGAAAGGGGCGTTTAACACGATTTTTATTGAATACTCATTTACAATCTCAGTACGAGACCAAATGGGTGTTTCGCCATCTTCAAAACGAAATAGAGAAGATGGACCCCCCAACGATTCATAAGAGGGAAGATCGCCTGTAAAGTTCCACCAATATTCCATCCTGTCGAAATTCCATTTTGCTGCAGTAGCATTAAATTCTGTTCCATCATGGAAGATTACATTCTGTCTTAGATCTATTGTATAATTCAACCCTCCTCCACTTATATCAGATACACTAGTGGCAAGCAAGGGGATTAAGGGTAGATCGGGATCGCTATAATTGTAAGTGAATAAGGTTTCTACCGCTTGATCCAAAACTTTCGCAGAAGATCGATCCCAGCAATTAACTGGATCTAATGTATTAGGACCATTTATAGTACCGAAAATAAATGGAAAAAGTGATGAATTGGCTATTGGTACGATTTTTTTATCTTCAGGTCTTGTTTTAGGTTGCTGCGTTTTTATAGGATAAATAAATGATGGAACAAAGAGCATTAAAACTAGTATTAATAAGTAGACTTTTTTTTTCATAAATTCTCGCCTAAAATTTTTGTTTTCTGAATTTGAAAGGTTAAAATAAGTTCGTTTTTTATTCTTTTAAATCTTTCTATATGGCATGAATTACTATTACTGCTCAGATCGTTTAAAACTAAAATAAAGTGGAAATAGAAATAAATATTTTTTTAAAAAAATAATTGTGAAGTTTATTATTTATTAGGCTGCTTGATCTATTTTATCGAATAATTTCGAAATAACTTCGTCGGTATTACTTGTATATTTGAAAACTTCTTTTTCAAGAGTTCCCTCAATCCCTTCTGCAGCTAATTCATAAATTAGATTCTCAGCTTGTTCTTTAGATATATTGAGTGTTTGAGAAAGCTTTTCGATTGGTATTGATTTTTGAAGCTTGATCAATCCCTGAATACGCTTCTTTAACCGTTCTTTATCTGTTTTTGGTGCAATTTTTTTCCCAAATTGAGCAGCTATTTTCTCACCTAAATCTTCTATTCCCGATTTTTTTACTGCTTTTTCAATATTCTCACCCATTTTCTCCATCCCCTCGCCAAATGCTTCTAATTTTGCTATATCACCTATATTGTTTTTAACAAATTTCATGGATTCTCGAACTAACTCTGAAACTGAAGCGCCTAAATCGTCTGCCCATTCCCTCCATTCATCACTTACTTTAGGATCAACTGATATATTTATTCTTTTTGCTGCTTTCTTTTGCGCCTTTTCTAATTTTTTTCTTATTTTTTTAGTGAATTTATCTTCATGTTCATAGACTTTATCCCTTAAATTCTCAAGGTAATCTCTCGCATGTTCAATTCGTTCTTTCGCATCTTCTCCTAAAATCTCTAACCCATCCTTTATTTCTCCGATCTCACCTAATAGATCTAATCTTTCTTCCTCGAGATCTTCCAATTCTTCTCTTAAATCTTCTTTTATATCTTTGCTTTCTTCTTTTATATCCTCAACCTCATCTATAAGCTCGTTTTGTATTTCTTCTAACTCTTCCATAAGTTCTTCTTTAATTTCTTCTAATTCCTTCTTCATCCAATCTTTTTCCTCTTCTCTATCCATTATTGCACCTCCAATTTTATCTTAAATTTGATCCGGTTTCCTTTTTTTGCTTTATAAAAAATGTGTAAATTACTTAATAGATTATAAAACGGCTATTTTGACTGGAATTTTTTATATTAAAAATATTCTTTTCCAATTCATTTTCAATTTTCATTTCTTTTTCCTCCATTATTTTTAATTTTTTTTTTTGCTTTTTTTGGTTGATTTTAATTTCTGATTGTTTTTTTTATAATTTTTTGAGATAAACGT
>JBHLKV010000190.1:0-5363 GCA_048886305.1 Candidatus Hodarchaeota archaeon | reverse complement strand
TATGACTTTAGATAAAATAGAGCAAACTTATCCTCAGTTTTTTTGAAATATTTAATAAATTAAAGCTCCATTTATTTTTAAAATAATGGAAATATATAATTTAGTATATTATAAGTAATTTAATTTAATGTTATACTATTTAGAAATCTTAAGTATATTACATAAAAATTAATAGAATAATTGGTAGATTTTAAATATGGAAAGAATTATTTTGGTTTATTGGAATAAAAGCACCGGTCCTGAACCTATAATCCAATATCCACCAGAAAAGTCCTTTCCTCCAAAAGACTTATTCTTGAAAATTTGGGCTAAGCATGAATTAAATAAAGAAAACTCAATAATAGAATTCCTTCATGAAGAGAGTACTTACCATTTTACCTCAATTATACAAAAATTTGAAGGGGAAATATACTTTTTAGTTTTAGTTTATAATAAAGAAAATATGTTTGAAAATATTATTAAAGATTCTCCTGATATTCTGGCAATTATTAGTAGGAATCTCGTAGAATTGATTAATACTAATAAAATTACTCGTGCTATTTCTGAGGCGTATAATACTATAATTAATTATTCTAAACTAGATGAAGAAGATAACTTGATTAGTTTTTTCCAAGATAGAATAAAATTTACTATTCTAGAGATCCTTAGAAATGGAGTAATATCCAAATTGGAATTAACCAATATTTTAAGGCAAGAATATGGATTTTCAACTATTAATATTGATCTATTATTGATTTCTTTTATCCAAGAAAATTTAATTATTAAAGAAAATATCCCTGGAATCAAAGAATGTTATTTCTTAATAAAAGATCTCTCTTGCACTCGAATTCCTCCTAAAAGTTTACCAAATGAACAAATAGAAGAAAAAGTTTTAAGAAAGTATAAGAAAGCGTTAGTTAAATTTTTTATTAACTATGACTCCGTAACAGATATTGAGAACAAGACAATTCTACAAACTGTAATAGTAGATAAAGACGTATTTTTATTGTTAAAAATGTTAAGGAAAAAAAGACTTTCAGTAGATGAATCATTGAATATTTTAAATAATAAACAAGATCTATTTATGGAACTTATTGAGAAAAAATTTATTTATGAAGCAAAGGGTTTTGTTTATAGTTTTTCAGATGTCCATTTCATTAAATTTACACCTTTTTATATATTTGAAAGACTAACTAAAAGGTATAAGAATCAAGAAATATCCTCAGATGAGTATTTAACTCATCTAAAGTTGTTAATAGATCAATTAGAAAGTTACCCCTCATATTTAAATTATGAAATAATTTAAGCAAAACTATTTATGCTTCAAAGTTAATTTTAATTCAATAATTAAATTTCAATTTTTTCAAAATGGTGAAATTTCTTGGCCCTCGAACCAGTAGATATTTTACAAGGTAGCTTTAGTTTAATCTTTGTTATTATTTCATTGATATTAGGATTCGCAATTTTAGCAAAATATCCTAAATATAAATCTCGGCTATATTTTTTAGTGGGGTTATCTTGGGTGGGTGTTTCATTACCTTGGTGGCCTGATTCTATCAGCTTCTTAATGAATTTGATTGTAGGGGAGTCTTTACCAGTAAGATGGTATTTCATTATTGGCAATGTTTTTCTCCCAATTGCACTCTTGTGTTGGATAGTGGCTTATACAGATATGATCAATAAAAAACTCCAATTAATGGCAGTACTTTTTACTTATATTTTTGCTTTGGTATTTGAAATAACCTTCTTTCTTTTGTTTTTCGTAGATATTGATTTGATAGGAATTATTAATCCTACACGACCTTTCACAGTAGATTTTGGCATTTTTATAACAGTCTATCTAATACTCATTATCCTCATAATGTTAATCACGGGAATTATTTTTGCTCAAAAATCGGTTAAATCTGATGATCGGGAAGTAAGATTGAAAGGTAAACTACTTCGCGCTGCTTTCATTACTTTTACAGTTGCTGCAGTTTTAGATTCTTCCTTAGGAGCAATTTTTGAAGATCCTACCGATCCTCTTCTAGCGATATTGGTTGTTATTGTTCGAGTATTATTAATATCAAGCGCACTTGAATTTTATGGTGGGTTTCTTTTACCAAGATGGATGAAGGAAATTTTTTTAAAAAGTGAATAAACTCTTTCTTTTTTTTTATTTTTGAATTTGAACTTTTTCCTCCTCGAGATTATAAAAAAAAGAAATAAATCTATAAGTTTATTTTATTAATTGATTTCTAATCTTATTTTATAAATAAAAATCCTTACATTTTTTTACAATGAATTATGAATCTCCCATAGTAAGAAAGAGGTATTATAATTAAATCATTAATTGTAAAAAAATGGACGAATATTCTGATTCAAACTGGAATTGGGACTTTTATGGAGAACTTGTAGATGATGTTGATGAGAACAGAAATATAATTCAATGTATATCTTGTGGAAAATGTGTTGGAGATTGTCCTGCATCTAAGGTCTCAAATTTTAATATTAGAAAGATAATTGGGAAAGTTCTTCGAGGAGACAAAAGTGTATTAAAAGATTCTGATATTTGGTATTGTTATTTATGTGAGAGGTGCAAACGTGTATGTCCTAAAGATAACATCAATATTCCATTATTGATAATTAATCTGCGGAACGAGAGTTTCAAAAAAGGATATGGTCCCCGTTATAATGATTTAAGAAAATATGTTGAAATGGCTGAAAGATTTCTAACAAGTGGTGTAGTTGTTGAAGACCCTTTAGGAGACAAACTTTCTCAAGAAAGAATTGATGAATTAAACTCTATATGTAATTTTGCACGTATAAAATACGTTTTTAAGGCAAGTAAATCAAATATAAAGAAAAGTAAGAAGAAAAAGTAGGATAGAATAAGTAAGATGGAGTTTACCAATTTAGCATTAAACTTAGATCAAATAGAAAAAAATTTCTCCGATAGAGCTATAGAATTCTTCAGAGATAAGAAATTATGCTTATTTAAAGCTTGTCTAGAAAAATATTTTCCAGGGGTCAGATGGGGGATTCAAGATTTATTAGAAGAACTTCAATTAAACGTTAAGACTTGTATTAATCAATCTTGTTGTAGTGGTACTTTCTTTCAGAGAAATTTAATAACAAGAGCTCAATTTGCAGCAATAAATGAAAGAAATATAAATGAAATGAACCAATTAGCAGATATAGTTCTATTCAGTTGTAATGGATGTTATAATAGTCTTTTAAGAGGGCGAGAATTTTTAAAGAGTACAGAAGTTAGAGCTAAAACAGAAGAAATTTTAAATCAATTAAAGTTAAATGAAAAAAGCAACAGTTATCCAAGAAAATTTGAAATTTTAGAAAATCCGCAAGTCCGATTTTTACATGATTTAGATTTCTTATATTTAATTAGAAATGAAGTTCTTAATACTTTAAAGTTTGATTTAAGAAATCTTAAAGTTGCAGTCCATTATGGATGTCATTATTTAAATTTAAGCCGAGACAAAAGAACCACTGAGACTTATTTAAAAGATAAAACAAAATTAGATGAATTAATAACTCTTTTTGGTGGAAATTCTGTAGATTATCAAGAGAAAGATAGTTGTTGCGCTTGGGGTGCGAGTCAATTACTAATCAATCCAAAGGAAGCCTTAAAAATAACATACACAAAATTGAAAAGCGCTGAAAATGTAGGAGCAGACTTTATAGTTATGCCATGTCCTACTTGTCTTTATACATTAAGTAAACCTGAATATAGAGAAAAGATTAAAAGATGGTATAATGAGAAACTTGAAATTCCTACAATCCACATCAACGAATTAATAGCGATTCTGAGAGGATGTGAAGAGGAAAGATGTATAACAGTTAGAAAAAGTGATCCTCGAATCCATGAAATTTATGAAATAATAACTCAAACTTAAAATTTTATCATCTATAACTAAATTTGAAATATCTTATACTATATATTAATTAGTTTTAAATTAAATCAATTTTAAGTACTATTTATTAGGATTTAAAATCTTAGAATTATAAATTAGGGGATAATATATTATGTCAAATGGGTATTTTGGGAAAGTTTTATGGATTGATCTTTCTAAGGAGAAGTTTCATGAGGAAAAACTCTCAGAAGATATATATCGTCAATATCTTGGAGGTTATGGTTTAGCATGTAAATTAATTTATGACAATATGCCTTCTAAGATTGATCCATTAGGAGCTGAGGCTATTATTGGTTATTTTCCTGGTTTACTAACAGGTACAATCGCACCTTTAAGTGGGCGTTATATGACCGCAGGAAAATCTCCTTTAACTGGTACTTGGGGTGATGCAAATTCCGGAGGATATTTTGGTCCTGAGATTAAAAGATGTGGTTATGATGGAATATTGGTTAAAGGTATTTTTAACAATCCTAAATACATTATGATTATCGATGGAGAAAAAGAATTTATAGACGCATCTGATCTTTGGGGTTTGGATTCAGTTAAAACAGAAGAAGAGCTTAAAAATAAACATGGAAATGTAAGAATTGCTTGTATCGGAACTGCTGGAGAAAAGCTTTCTTTAATTTCTGGTATTGTAAATGATAAAGGCCGTATAGCTGCGAGATGCGGATTAGGAGCTGTGATGGGATCTAAAAAACTCAAAGCGTTAGCTCTTCAAGGAAAGGAAAAAGTTCAAATAGCAGATAAGGAGTCTTTATTAAACGCAACAAAACAATACAACAATGATATGAAATACTCACATGCCATTACTCTTTATAGAAATCTAGGAACCAGTGGATTAAATGTAGCAGCAGGCCAATCTGGCGATTCTCCTGTAAAAAATTGGGGAGGATCTTCCATAGATGATTTTCCTATAGAAAAACTTGAAAACATTTCTGGAGAAGAATTAAATAAGTACAAGCAAAAAGAATACGGATGTTTTTCTTGTGCTGTTCAGTGTGGAGGTATCTTAAAAGTACCTGAATTAGATATTGAAGAGACACACCTTCCAGAATATGAAACATGTGCTTCCTTTGGTAATCTATTACTTAATGAAGATCTTTTATCAATTATAAAAATTAATGATTTATGCAATAGAGCTGGAATAGATACTATTTCTACTGGAGGAACTGTAGCTTTTGCGATAGAATGTTTTGAAAATGGCATTTTAACTAAAGAGGATACAGATGGTTTAGAGTTGAAGTGGGGAAATTCTCAAGCTATTATCGAACTTGTGAAGAAAATAATTAATAGGGTTGGTATTGGTGACATTTTAGCAGATGGTTCAAAAAGGGCATCAGAGAAAATAGGCAAGGGAAGCGAAAAATATACGATGCATTCAATGGGACAAGAACTTGCAATGCACGATGCAAAATTCTTTAAATCATTAGGGATGAGTTATGCATTTGACCCAACACCAGGAAGACATAC
>JBHLKV010000189.1:0-5384 GCA_048886305.1 Candidatus Hodarchaeota archaeon | reverse complement strand
CTTATTATAGAAAGTATCGCCAGAACATACATTTTAATGCCAAAATCTTCAAATTGCCGAATAAAATTCGATTTTTCCATGATATTTTCTCAATTATTAACTATTTTTTGGTTCAAGTGAATTTTCTTTTATATAAATATCTACCTTTTATATTTCATTAATTATGGATCTTTATCGTTATATTTATTTGGATATTTTATGGATGAGGATCAAGAGTTAAATTCTATATTAGAAGAATATGATGCCAGATTTAGCAAAAGCAAGTCCAGGTTTGTCAATAAAAGTTGAGGATACAAGAACTTCAAAAGGGCCTATAGTAAATGAGGAGCTTCCAAAATGTAGAGAATTCGGAATCAAATTAGTACAAGGATAGAAATCCGTATAAGCTTTTTTTTTATGACTGTAGGTGAAAAATTCATTCCATAAACAATAATCTATAAATAATAGTAATACTAAATTATAAAATAGTATGAATTATTAAATTTTAATGCTAACAATATGTCTGATTATATAATAAGACCAATTGGTATTGTAAAGAGTGAAGCAGATGAGGAAGTCCTAAAATACTCAAATAAGGACATAAAATTAGATTATGATGTCGCCTTAAGTCAGGGAACTGATTTGAAAAAATCTGAGATTATAATAAATGAAGAATACTTAGACTGCTTAGATGGGATTGAAGATTTTTCTCACATCATTGTATTTTTTTGGACTCATAAAGTTCCTAATAATGCGCGCCAAATTAAAAAAGTGCATCCAGCGGGATTAAAGCAAATGCCAATTAAGGGAATATTTGCCACACGATCTCCTGTAAGGCCAAATCCGATTTGTAAAACAACTGTTAAACTACTCGAAAGAAAAGGAGCAACATTAATTGTGGAGGGATTAGATGCCATAGATAATACACCTGTGGTTGATATAAAGCCACATATCCCGTTTTATGATTCCCCGCTAAATGTAAAATTAGCAGATTGGCTGTATCATTTGATGCAGAAATTGAAGGAATTAACAAGTACCTTAGAGTTAGACGAATCTTCAAACCCATATGCTATTGATATTCGCTTACATCCTTGTATAAGTCCCGATCAACAAAGAAGTGAACAATAATTCCCTATAAATTTCATCAAATATGAGAATTAGGGATATTAGGGGATAAATTTGTCACAGATTATAAACGACATATTTTTCCATCTTTTATGATGTAATGTTCTTTGAGTACATTTGGGTTCTTGCTAATTGTTTTAATAACCTGTTTTTGAAGCTTTTCCGCATTGTTAAGGATAGTAAGGGATGGGCTTTCTCCGGTTGCCATTTGGGCTAATTCCGTAATATAATACGACTTAATGTTCCTTTCAGTGGCAAATTTAGATAGTGTGGTAAGGCATCCAGGGCAGATATGAGCGATTACTTCCGCATTTACGTGTTCTGCTTCAGAAATTCTTTTTTTAGAGATATTTGTTGCCAGTGATCGATTTGATATAGAAAGAGGCGCTCCGCAACATAGAGATGTTTCCTTATTGTGTTTCATTTCTACAACTTCGGCACCAATAATTTCAAGAAATTCCCGTGGACCCTCGTATATCTTCCTATCTAAATGTCTCCAAGGACAGGGGTCTTGGAAAGTAATTCTTAGTGGTATTTTGTTTTTGATGGTAAACTCACCCTCATGATACTTTTCAACCAAATAATCAATGATTGTTTGACCTTTTACGTAAAATCCATCGATAATCGAAGGATAGACGCCTTTAATCATAGCATCACATCCGGGGCAGAAGGTGATGAGTTTTTCTACGCCTAATTCCTTGAATTTTTCACATAATTCTAATCCTTTTATCCTTGCTTCATCTTTACCAAAACGTAAATACACATAACTACCACAACAATACTTCATTCCACCTATTAGGGGTAAATTCGCTAATAATTTGGTCTTGGCAAGATCTGGAAAACAATAGGGAATGGCACATCCCACATAAAACATTTTATCGCTTTTTGGGGGATTTTCATATTGAATTAAATCTTGCTTTTTTGCTTCGGTATCAATCTCTAATCCAATTGACATTAAATTATGAGGAATTTCCTTTGTGATAAGTGATATACATCTAACACCCTTCTCACGATAATTTCGCAATCGTATTTCTCTGATAAGTTCATATGGACTCGACTCTGTTGGGCAGATTATATTGCAGTAAGAGCAACTCACACAATTGTTTATTATCATTTGTGAGCTTCTCGTCTCAATCATTTTAGAGATCTCTTCTTTAGCACTTTCCATGGGTAATTGCAAAAATGGACACTGTTCAAGGCATGTACCGCATCGCTGACAAGTTTGTTCATTAAAGGCGTTCATGATCTCGTTTATTAATTTGTTCAATCCAATTTAGAATCGTATCGAGAGCTAGTTTGAAGTTATCCATTTGGCAATGGCTTCCGGCATGTTCTTTTTCCGTGAACATTCTAGCTGTAAGAGATCTGACATTTTTTAATGCTTCTATTTGTTTATAGAACATTTCCAATGGAACGAAATGGTCTTTGGTACCTGTCATTAGTAGTACATCTTGGGTTATTTTTTCAGATATATTAGCGGTGGAAAATAATCGTGCTTTTTCGATATATTCGAAAGGTGAGTTTACTCCAAAGACATACATTCCATGGTTCACGCCCCAGTTAACGAGTAAGTCTGTTTTCATCCTTTTTCGCATAATGTTATTAAAAAGATCAACTTGATTACTGTCTAAAAGATTTTCAGTTAATTCACGTACTTTAGGACCACCCGCATATAAAAGAACCTGAAAGAAATCATAAATAGTTCCAAAAGCAACCACCCTTGAAACTCTAGGTTCAAAAGCGGCAGATCGTAAACTTAAATATCCTCCTAATGAGACTCCTATTAATGTAATGTCCTTCAGATTAAAGTGGTCAAGAACCGCTTTAACAGGTTTTTCCCATTCATGGGTCATAACAAGTTTGTTCTTTTTCAGTGCAGCACCTTGTCCTGGCCCCTCAAATGCTATTACTTCATAACCTGCATCTCTAACATAGGAATAAAATTTGTAAAATTCTTCAATAAGTCCATCATAACCACTAAAAATTACAACAGTTCCTTTATTTTCTTCATTTTTAAAATGATATCCGGGAAGATATGAATTTTCGTAGGGGATCTTAACTTTTATTTCAGCCAAATCATCATAAGCCTTGTAAATTAGTTCAATGAATTTATCATAAAGAATATGCTTATCAGGATCATGTGGAGATACAAAAAATTCAGCTGCTCTATAATATATTGCTGAATGTAAGAAGCGATTTTCTGCCAAAGCTTTTTCTGCTAAAGCGACTAACTCCCGTTTCCAGTCATCAAAATTCTCGATCTTTTTAGCTACTTCTTTTACTTCTTCAAATTTTCCGCCATTGGTCACTAATCTATTAAACTGAAAATTTATATTGGGGTGTTTATGAAAATTATGATATCCTATTGGAAAATTATATTCAATTTTTGATTTAATCCTTATTTCACCTTTTCTATTAAGTTATTTATATTTCCAGTAATTGAGTATTGCACCTTTTATTAAGGCTTGTAGATAACATAATGCTAAAATTGAAGCATTACTACTAAATTTTCTGGATAAGAGAAATAATAATGATTAAATCTAATTAGAAAATTTAAATAAAGATAAAAAAAGTGGAATGATTTTCATATTCTATTGATATTCGCTTACATCCTTGTTTAAGTCCCGATCAACAAAGAAGTGAACAATAATTCTAAAATTTAAGAAAAAAGTAATATATATAGAATAGAATAAAAAAAAGAAGAAAAATAGTACTTAGTTTTCAACTTTGATTTTTGGAAGCCTCTTTTTAATTAAGGCAGTTGTTAAAGAGTTCTAATTTCTGAGATCTGAATCCTATAATTCCGTATAATTTAAAGGCGGAGGAGTGTTAGTTACTCTATGAGAAGAAGAGAATTTGAATACGGAAAAGGAGAAAGAATAGAACATAATGATGAATACGCCTTACATTTACCTCTTGCAGTGTTTTCCCGTCCAGAGATTCCGTTTCAGTGTAAAGTTGAAATAGGCAGTAGAAGCGCCTTCCCACTTTCTCATATAGTTATATGCGAATTCCAAGACTTTCTTCCCGCTGTGGGTGACCATCTGGAAAATGTGGTAGGAAAGTACGAGACGATCTCTTTATTCTTTCCAGATGAAGCGGATTATTTAATGTCACCCCACAAAATCTATCCTCGTAAAGATTACGCCCCATTTCCAGCCGAAGAAGCGTCCACATTACACCGCAAGTTTGTGAAAAGATTTTCATATGTATCAGATATTCATAGCACAGTATATAGATTGCCTGTGAGTCCTATCTTTCAAAAAATGTTGGGGGATTGTGAGCTGAAAAATGAGTACAATCTCGCCGACGAAGAGTTGGAAAAAGATTACTTGGTCACTGAAGCGAAAGCTAAGGTAAGAGCGGTAGTAGGGGGCAGTCCAGTAGTTAGAGTAAACGAGAAGTTTGAGATAATTGATGGTCCGTTTTAATATATAAAAGATCGAACTTATATAATACAAAGTAAACAGCATGATCATGACAGTATTAGAACGGTTAAAAGAAAAGGGAGTTAAGAACGCCTCTCAAATCGGAAAGATATTTCTAGAAAAAGGATATTCCTATTATGAAATTAACCAATACGACATTACTGGAGAATTTACTATAGAGGAACAGGTTTTACTAGATAAACCAGTTGAAGAAATAAGAAAGCTCAGAAAGCTTCCATATAATATCGTGCTTCCCCCAGATCAAATGCTAGATTTTTTAGACGACCGAGTACAAGAGGGATATCACTGCTATATAATCGCTGAGATACATGGCCGTCGATCAAAATTTGAGTTATAAAGAATAGAATAAAAAAAAGAAGAAAAATAGAACTTAGCTTTTGACTTTAATTTTTGGAAGCTTCTTTTTAACTAATATTATAATTAAGGCGGTTGCTACAGCGAATAATATGAAAAGGTTGGTTGATGGTATAATTTGAGTAGATTTAGATTTAGAAGGGATATCATTGTATAATAGATAAATTCCTCCATTAAGTTCACCTGCAACTATGTACCCACCATTTTCCGATATAGCTATACAGCTAATTTCTCCTCCGGTTGTGTAATTGAATAATGGCGTTGAGTTCGTTTTTTCAAAGAGATAAATGTTATAATCATGACTACCTGCTGCAATATAATTACCATTCGCAGAAATTGCGACGCAGCGAGGTCTATCACCATCGCCAAATTGACCTGTAGCGGTATAATTCCATAATGGTGTCGAGCTTGATCGTTCAAACAGATAAACTGTATTATCTAATCCACCTGTTATGATATAATTTCCATCAGAACTTA
>JBHLKV010000188.1:0-5401 GCA_048886305.1 Candidatus Hodarchaeota archaeon | reverse complement strand
CTCTAAGAATGATATTAAATTTTTGAATGCTACATTAAAGGGAATAGATCTATATTTCTTTGGACGCGAATCTTGGACTGATATCATTCCCTTATTTTTTAATTCTTCTAAAATTTCATATATTCTTCCAATTGGAACTTCTGACGCTTCACTCAATTCTCTAGCAGTCAGGTCATCTGAGCGTAATAAAATTAAATAGGTGTTTACTTCGTAAGTAGTAAGATATGCATTTTTCAAAAATTCTCTAATCTCTACTAAAATCTCTTCTGCATTTTTATTCATTTCATAAATCAACTAGAATTTAGTTTATATAATCCTTTTTATCTACATTGTATATATTAAATATTCAAATTTAATATTTTTTCAACTAAAAAAAAGTTGTGATGGATCGAAAATAAATTTAAGTCTTCTTATAAATTTATTTATTATGATAGAAAGAGTGAATTTAATTAATTCTTTATCTAATGAAACCAAAATTGAAATCCTAAGAAAAAATTGGATGTCTCATGATGCTAGAGCCCAAATGGCAATAGTTCGAGAATTTGGGTGGGAAAAAGGAAATCAACTAAATAAGATGATAATTTTTGAAATGGGCAAAGTAATGATGTTTCGATTAATTAATGCTTTAAATTTACCGAAGGTAAAAGATGTTAATGATCTTTTTAACATATGTTTAACTGCTATGGAATTTTATTATCCTCCGCCCTCAATGTCTTATAAATTTGAATATGTTTCTGAGAATGAGTTGTTAGGGATAGTTGAAAAATGTTCTGTTATAGAGCAAGTAAAAAAGTTAAGAGTTTTAGATCATTATGAATGTGGTTGCTTCTCTATGCGCTCAGGATGGTATAAAGCTTTAAATGTAGATATTGAAGAAGTATGTTTATCATGTATTAAAGATGGAGATAATCAATGCAGGGTAGCATTAAAGGTGAAAAAATGGAGCATATGATTGAAAAATCCTTAGATTGGAAGGATATAAAAGAAATCTTAATAAAAAGCTGGATGACACATGATGGTATGTGGTTTCTTCATTGTGTTATGAGGTGTGGAATAAAAAAAACAAATAAAATTAATAAAGCTGCTGTTAAATCTATGGCTAAGATTGAGATTAAAAGGATAAAGAAAGCATGTAGAATTGAGAAAATTGAAACATTTGAACAATTACAAAGGTTCCTAGGGCAGGTCTTCGATATCGTAAAGGCTGAATTCATGGACTTTACCGTTGAATATCCTTTAATTAATCAGTTAAAATTTACAATGAATCGTTGCTTTGCTTATGATGGAGTGAACCGTTTAGGCTATATTGAAGAGTACGATTGTGGCATATTTGAAAGATTAAAGGGTTGGTTCGATGAATTGAAAATTAAATATCGCGTAACTCCTAAAATCAGAGGGTGTATGATGAATCAGTGCGGTAAATGTTACCAATTATTCCAATTTTATTTTGCTGAATAGAGTAGTTTTTATTTCTTATCTTCTTCTTTTTTTAATATTTTTACAAGAGAGCTTTCTTCTTTTATGACATTTAAGACTAAATGAGTATTAGTGCTCTCTACATTAGGAGAAATATGAATATCCTTAATCATATCACTTAAATCCCCTCTATTTCTAAATCTTGCAAATATGAGAGCATCATATGTTCCTGTGATATCATAAACTCCAAATACATTCGGATTTTCAGCAATCATTCTCTCCACCTCAAGCATCTTCCCTTTTGAAATCGTAACTTCAATAATCGCGATAATATCATATCCTAATTTTTCATAATCAAGGTGAGCTCCATAGGATTTAATTATTCCTTTACTTTCTAATTCTTCAACATGACTTTTAATGGTTACAGGAGATTTATTTAATTCCTGCGCTATTTTTCTATAGGATTCACGTCCATCTTCACTTAGAATTTTCAATATTTCAAGATCTACATCCTTTGAGAGAGGTTCTTCATCATTCATACATTAATCAGTTTTTTAAAATTATTTTTAACCAAGAAGATAATAATTATAGATTTAAAATTTTAATTATTAATATATTATTATTTGTATAAAAATTTGTCGGTATTCTGGACGATTGTTATATTTTTCAGCAAGATTTTTAAACATATATTCATATTATTAATCAAGAAATGATCATTAGGATTAAACCTATTGACAATAATATATGGCTACAATAAATAGTTATTTAATAAATTAAGGGGTAAGCAATGCCATTGAAATGTCCAATTTGTGGAAAGGAATATTTTTATGAAGCAAAGATTTGTCAAAGTTGTAATAATTATTCCATTAATAGTAATCTAATAACTAATGACCCCAATAAAAGATACAAATGGAATTGTAATTATTTCTTTGACGATCAAAGAGGAATTTTTAGTAATTGTAAATCAATAAGAACACAGATTAAATTAATACCTGAACCTAAAGACATGAGAATAACTTTACCACAACTTTTTGAATGGAATTGTGATATTAGCAAATATGATTCCAAAGTTGAAAAGAAGGCGAGAATTCCATTGGTATATATTGAATTAGATATTGATAAAGAAAGAGAAAATTCCTATTTAATTTATGAATGAATTAATTAAAGAATTTTATTCTCAATAAAAAATAAGATGAAATTGGTATATAGAAATGATTGAAAAGACCAATCCAAAGAGGAAAGAATTGTGTAACACGGTAGTAGAAAGGGTAAAAGAAGAAGATGTTAAGTTCATTTACCTCCAATTTACCGATATCCATGGGATTATTAAATCGTTTGAAATTAATTCTAAACGAATTGAAGACATCTTTGAAGATGGAGAAAATTTTGACGGAAGTTCAATAACAGGATATGGAGCGATTGAAGAGAGTGATAAGGTCGCACTTCCAGATCCAAGTACTTTTAATCTTTTACCATGGAGAAAAGAAAATAAGGTGGCTCGAGTTATATGTGATATCTATAAACCTGATGGTGAAAGATATGAAGGTGATCCTAGGTATATTTTACAAAGAGTTGTAAAAAAGGCAGAAGATCATGGTTATAAATATTTTTGTGCCCCAGAAATGGAATTCTTTATTCTAACTCCAGACACAAAACAAGAATTTAAACCATCAGATATGAGAGGATATTTCGATTACGACCCATACGATATCAATGAAATGATGAGATACACGATTGCTGACTATTGCGACGCAATGGGTATTAATGTAGAATGTATCCATCATGAAGTTGCATTTGGGCAACATGAAATAGATTTTCGTTATGATGAAGCAGTAAATACTGCTGATAATACAATTACAATAAAAACAATAGTAAAAACTGTTGCTGCTAATCAAAATCTGGTTGGAACGTTTATGGCTAAACCATTCCATGGAATAAATGGTTCAGGGATGCATGTGCATCAATCTTTATGGAGTGATGGAAAAAATGTATTTTATGATGAAAATGATATAGATAATATCTCGTATATAATGAAGAAATGGATCGCAGGGCAATTAATGCATTCAAGAGCAATGTGTGCTGTTTTAAGTAGTTGGCCAAATTCGTATAAAAGACTAGTTCCAGGGTATGAAGCTCCTGTTTATCTTGCTTGGGGTTTTCGAAATAGATCTCCTCTAATTAGAGTACCCGATTTTCATGGAAAACCTAATGCTGCTAGATGTGAGATTCGATGCCCTGATCCGTCAGGAAATCCATATCTTCAATTTAGTGTGCTATTAGCTTCAGGGTTAGAGGGTGTTTTAGCAAATGACATTGAAATTTCAGAACCAACAGATAGAAATGTCTATCACCTTACTTCAAAAGAGATGGAAAAGCAAGGAATTATAGCGTTACCGGGGAATTTATATGAAGCATTAAAAGAATTTCAACAATCTGAATTAATGAAAGAACTATTTGGAGAAACTGCATTTAAAAATTATTACTATGCCAAATTGGAAGAGTACGATGCCTACCGTGTAGTTGTAAGCGAATGGGAAAGAAATCGCTACATAAGATTATAACTCTTGATATTTAACCCGCTTATAAATAAATTTATATTAATTTGCTTTTATGAAGTCTCTTTGAATAATATTTATATAGTATTTTAACAATATAGTAATTTGACAAAAATACTTTACTATAATAAATTTATTTTCTCTCTAAAAGATTAGTTACAATAAAATTTTTCAATAGAAATTCAAAATAGGTAAGATGAATGGCTAACACAAAAGAATATAAAGATTTTATTTGGACCTTTCCCCTATTAGGGGGGATCTTAATGATTATTGGACTTCTTACACCGTCTACTACGGGAGTTGGAATGTTCTCTTGGTTGTGGGGAGGAAACTATTTTGAGATAGGAGGTGAAAGTAATTTTTATTGGACCTTAGAAATATACGACGATGTCCCCCTAATTTTTATTAGTAATATTACCCTTTTTATCATTCTTTTAATCAGCGCTATTGGATCTATAATTTATTCATTAATGGTGTGGAAAACAGAAGACTTTCCACGATATGAGAGAAAATGGTTATACTTAGGAATTATATTTATTATTTCCATAACCGTTTACTTAATTGAATTTGAATTTTTAATGCGTTATTATTTTAATGAATATATCGGTATAGATGCTAGTTATTGGGAATTTTTTGATCCTGGTTTCGGTCTGATAGCACCATTTATAAGCGGAAGTATTATTCTTATAGGATTTGGTGTGAATAGGAAGTTACCTAAGAAACGAGATTGGTATTTTAAAACAATAAAACTCTACAGAAATATAATTATTTCCTTCCTCATTGGAATTTCCATTTTTTTCATTGGGTCAGTATTAGTCTTTTCCATTTTTCATCTACTCCCTGGGGATCCTGTAATTGCTTATTTAGCAGCTCAGGGGATATATAATCCTTCTCCGGAACTAATTGCCGCTACGAGAAATGCATTAGGATTTGACGATCCTCTTATTATGCAATACTTTAGGTTTCTATTTGATTTCTTTACAAGAAATTGGGGAGAATCGATTTCTATAGCTCGTGGTTATGAAGTTCTTAATTTGCTAAAAGAGAGAGTACCCATAACAATTGACCTTCTTTTAATACCCTTAATATTGGGCATGGGGGCTCACATAATAATGGGAATTTGGCTTGGAAGAACTTCATATAAATACAGGAGAAGACGGGTAGGTAATATTATTCAAATTCTAAGTAATATTTTTATTTCAATCCCTATATTTATCTTTGGAATGCTACTTCAATATTTTTTAGCTATAAAATTGGATTGGTTCCCAGCAACTGGCTATAAAAATCCCGCGGTTACTGACCCTAAACTTCGCACAGGTTTTTTTATAATCGATGCGATACTAGCTGGTGAATCAGGGAAAATTTGGGGTTATCTTTATTATATGACATTACCTATATTTGTTCTAACTTTAATGAGTATTCCACTTATC
>JBHLKV010000187.1:0-5451 GCA_048886305.1 Candidatus Hodarchaeota archaeon | reverse complement strand
TAATGTTAAGATATAAAAAAAAATAAAAAGGATCCCTTTTTTAAAGATAGAAACAACACTATAAAAATTGATAGATTATGGATAGCAAATTATTTAAAAAGACTTATCGCTATATTTGTGACTCTTGCAAGGAATTTACTCATACTTTTACTGAATACTGCGAAAAATGCGGAGAGAAAGATTCTCTAAGGAAAGCTACAAAAGAAGATTATAAGAAGTCAAAACATATGTAAATTTACATGAAAAAGATATTTTTTACTATTGACTATTAAAGTAATGAAGAGATCTTACCCTTCCTTTTTCCTATTTTCCTTATATTCTTTTAAATCGTTAAGGATATCTTCATTTGATAAGCCTAGCGTATTTAGCAAGATGCGTAATTGGATTATAGCGTTATCTGCTTTTACTTCTTCAGCCAAGTGCAAAGCTCTTATAAATTGATTTTTTGCCTCTCTCACTTTTCCAATATAAAATAAAGTTTCACCAATATATCCTAACCCTTTTATAATTAGCTCAGCAAAGTTTGCATCAATTGCTAAATTTGTTGCTTTTTTAAAATATCTTAAAGCCAAATCTAGTTTATTATTCTTTTTTTCAAGAATCCCTAAATTAAAGTATGAAGTTATAATTCCACGACTATCTTTAAGTTCCTTAAAAGTTTTTAATGTTTTTCTATATAACTCAAATACAATATCCCAATCTTCACTTTTTTCATGAATGTAAATTAGATTTCCTAAACAATCCAAAAAATTATAGATATCATTATTATCTGAACAAATTGCACTACATTCTAAAAAAACATCACAAGCTTCCTCTAATTTATTAAGTTTTATTAAATTATTTCCTATACCTATTAAACAGGCAATTTGCTCTTCAACTTGTTTTAATTCCTTATATATTTCATATGCCTTTTCATAAAATTTAATTGATTTTTGATTATCGCCTTTTTTAAAATTTAATGTACTTAATACCCCGAAAACAGCAGCTTGTCCAAGTCTGTCTTTCTGTTTTTTAAAATGTTTTAAGCAAGTTAAATAATTGCTTTCAGAATCATCATATTGCTCTAATTGCAATTGTATCAATGCAATGTCGCTTAACTCATTGATATAATTCGAATCTTTGCCAATCTGTTCTAACTCTTTCAAATCTTCTAGTTTTTGGTTTAATAAATCTCTTAAATCCTCTTTTTGAAATCCTGTTTCATTCTCTACCATAATAGTTCTGGATAAATTCTCATTCTTTTATTAAAATCAATTATAATAATTCTTCTAAAATTTCTGCGGCCTTCTTCACATACTGGAGACATTTTTTTTCGAAAAAATCATTTCGATCGTAGCAATCTTTTCCTTCAGGTGTATTAATATCACAATCAAGCAATTCTTTACAGACAATTGAGCCAAAAATTTCTTGAAATTGATTTGAAAATTCTCTTATAACCTGATATGTCTTTTCTCTCGCTTCTGTATCATCATTTATTCCCATACCATATCTTAAACCAATTACCATAAAAGCCCCAGACACCGCACCACATGTATTTTGTAAACGACCCATTCCACCTCCAAATCCAGTAGCTATTCTTAAAGCTTTATCTTTATCTAATCCATATTGAGTAGCATAAGAACTTAATATTGATTGAGCACAATTAAAATCTCCTCTAAATGAAGAAATAGCTTTTTCTATTCCGGACATTCTGAATAACTCCTATTTTTTGTGAATATTGCAATTTAAATATATAAGAAATATAAAATTTCTTATCTATTATATATTTAGAGATATAAATACAAAAAAAATAATCTAAATTGGGCTGGTTTATTGAAAGTTAAAGCAAGATTATATGAATCCCTTAATGAAAAAAAAGTTAAATGTCATGTATGTGCTAATGAATGTACAATCTTACCTAATAAGTTAGGCATATGTAGAACAAGAAAAAACTTTGACGGAGAATTATTTACACTTATTTATGGGTCACTTATTTCACAGGGTAGTTTAGATCCCATTGAAAAGAAACCACTTTATAATTTCTGGCCAGGTGCAACAGCATATTCAATTGCATCAATAGGGTGTTCTTTTAGATGTCAGAATTGTCAGAATTGGTCTATTTCCCAAGCGAGTCCAACAGACAATGGAAAAAATGGATTTTTCGATTTAGAAGAATATAAAGGGCGAGGAATATCCTTAGTTGAAATGACTCCTGAACAACTTGAGAAACGAGTTGTAAAAAGTGGAGCAAAAACTCTCGCTTATACTTATAATGAACCACTAATATGGCATGAATGGATTATGGATACTGTTCCACTACTAAAACAACATGATATAAAAACAATCTTAGTAACTAATGGATATTCAACTCCTGAAGCCTCAAAAGAATTGATTGATGTAGGCATTGATGCTGCAAATATCGATATAAAGGCTATGTCTGACGATTTTTATAAAAAAATATGTGGAGTAACTTCAGTAAAACCTGTTTTAAATACTGCAAAAAGATTGAAAGATAATGGTGTTCATGTAGAAATCACTAATCTAATAATCCCCGAATTAAATGATAGTAGAGAAGATATTAAAAAATTATGTGATTGGATAGTCGAGAATTTAGGAAAAGATACGCCAACACATTTTTCAGCATATCATCCGGATTTTAAAATGCCTTCTAATAAAAGAACACCATTTGAAACATTAGATAAAGCTTATAATATTGCAAAAGATACCGGGTTATTCTTTCCTTACGTTGGAAATATAAGACATGATGATGGTAGTAATACATATTGCCCCAATTGTGGTTATTTACTGTTAGGTCGTTCTGGATATATGTTTACTAAAATCGATGTTAATGATAATAATACATGCCCCAATTGTGGATATAATCTACTTAATGATATAATTGGAGAAATAAATAAAAAACCATCTCATAGATTTTCTTTTTTTTAAAATAAATGTATGTAAGGGAAACTAGTATTTTTACCTAATTACTTTAAAAATAAAAATAAAAAATTAATTTAGAATTAAAAAAGCCCCGAAATACTTACTCCGAAAACTAACAATAGAAGAGCTTGTAAAAAGCAGAAAGCAGCAACAATTACAGCGAGAGGTGGCCATGATAATGCTTTTGAAACTGCCATAAATCCCGAAGTATAAAATTTTATGATCAATGCTATTAATGCAAATATTATAATGAAAACAATGAATAAGAACAATCGAAAGTTAATAAAAGCACCAATAACTTGTTCAACTTCAGGAGGAAGTACAAGCGTAATAATCACTATAACAGCTGAAGCAGCAATAAGTCCAAATAAACTTGCAAGCGGAAGATCATTTCCCGGTTTTACAAATGATAAAATTCCTAAAATGATTAACATTAATGCTGTAAATATATTAACTGCATCTTCAGTTACATCTTCATATCTATTAGTGGGTGGTCTATCAAATATTAGTTCTGCAGCTCCTGTTAAAATACTAAACAATCCAACAAGAAAGCCCAAATAGGTTAAACCTTTGAGGAGTTTAGTTACTTTAAAATCCCAGTCCTCTGATTTTCTTGTTTTAAATGAACCTCTTCTTTTAGTTTCATAAGCAACGTAAATTGCCCACATTACTCCCAGAATCAACATAAATAAACCTCCAAATTCTGCTAGAGGTTTCAAAAAATCATCTGTAAAATCCCAATTAAAAATCAATTTATTTCACACTTTATTTTAATTTTGGATAAATTATTATAATGAATATATAAAACACAATTTATTAAAAATATATAGTCCAATATTTCAAAAATAAAAAAGAAAGTGAATTATTAGATAAAAGAAACTGTTTTTTTAACATAATCCACATAAGTATTGATTTCTTGCATTTTCCTTTCTTCATTCCAATTATATTCTTTTGCCATAATGTCAGTAACTTTTTTAGCAGCCTCAAGAGCTCTTTTATGACTAATCCAGAGAGACATCTCAGTTCTTCGGCAAAAAACATCAATCAAATGATGAGTTAATTCATATCTAAGACAGTAGATAATCTCTGCCATAATAAAATCATTCTCTTGAATGATTCTTTCTTTAAAAGACTCATTTTCTTTTATAATTTCAAGAATTTTCAAGGCACCTCTGCCATATTGTTGATATAAATGGACCCTAATATCATCATCTAATTTTATATTTGAATTCTTCAATTCTTTAAGCCAATTATCTTTATTGATACTGATTAAAAATTTTTGCTTAGAAAATCCATCATATCTTTCTATATTTGGAAAAATATCTCTTTCTTCAACTTTCTTAAATAAATCTTCTGCCATACTTCGCCATGCTGTTAACTTTCCTCCAGTTATAGTCAATAATCCATCATCAGAGAAAAATATTATATGCTTTCGAGAAACCTCACTTTCAGATTTTCCTTTTTGCATAACTAAAGGTCTAATTCCAGCATAAGTAGAAAGAATATTATTATAATCTAATTCTGCATTTGGAAAATAATGTTTAACTGAAGTTATTAAATAATCTGCATCATCTTTATTACAAAAAGGATTTACTAAATCATCTTTATAATCTGTATCTGTAGTTCCTATAATTGTGTAATTTTTATTGCGTGGCAACACAAAAAATGCTCTATCATCAGTAATTGATCGAATTATTGTCGCCATATAATTTTTAACATGTTCCCGTTTAAATTGTAAGTGAACTCCCTTAGTTGGTCTAATCAATGGCTTAGGGATCTCTTCAGGGTAGTTTTCTAATAATTCATCTGTCCATACTCCGGTTGCGTTCACAATTAATGTTCCTTTTATCTTAAATTCACTGTCATTATCTATATCTTTACATTTAACACCGACTATTTTTTCATTATCTTTTATATATCCGGTAACTTTGCAGTAGTTAATTATATCTGCTCCCCTTACTACAGCCTCCTTAAGAACCTCAATAGTTAATCTCGCATCATCTACATTATTATCATAATATACAGCTCCCCCTTTATTACCTTCTCGTATAAATTCAGGTTCCATTTCAAAGATTTCCTCTGGTTTATACCATTTATGCTTTTTATAGGTTTTAAATTCTGACTCATTGTCGCTCAAAAAATCATAAATTCTACAAGCACCTACAATATCCCGTTTTTTATATTTTCCTCCTTCTAATTCGACAAAAAGGAAAGGAATTGGTCTTACTAAATGTGGTAAATGTGCTAACATCCAATTTCTCTCAGTTGCAGATTCTTTTACTAAATCCATATCTCCATGACTCAGATATCTTATTCCTCCATGGGCTAATTTTGAACTTCTTGACGAGGTTCCAGCAGCAAAATCTTGCATCTCTACGCAGGCAACTTTCAAATCTCTCATCGCAGCTTCCCTTGCAACCCCTGCCCCTGTAATACCCGCTCCTATGACAATAATATCATATTTTATTTCTTGTAACCTTTTAATTATTTTCTCTCGATTTTTATAATTCCAACCAAGATCAAATATTTTCT
>JBHLKV010000186.1:0-5459 GCA_048886305.1 Candidatus Hodarchaeota archaeon | reverse complement strand
ATTTATATGATCAAGGTAAAAACTGACTTTATTAACAAATTTTTTGGTAAAATCATCAGTAATAAATATAGCTCTTCTATCTTCTTCTGGAATTGTTTCTTTTAAATAATTAGACACTTGAAGTAATCCTACTTTTCCTGAATATATTCGACTGCAATTAAAATTACACATTATTCCAGCTATTGCTCGTAGATTTATTAATGACATTAATTCTTTTATCACTTGTGTTTCATAAAAAGCTTGTTTTTCTTTTTTTACCATTTATTTTTCACTTCCAAATATTTAAATTCCTTCTTTTTTTAACAATATTGTTAAAGTTAAATAAAAATCTGAAATTTATATATGTTTTGATTAATTTTCTTGGAGAAAACCTAAGTTTAGGAATTTAATCCAAGTTCATGGATTTTCTTTATTATTAAAGATTTTAGGAAAGATTTTCTTTGTATTTTCATAAATTTTTACTTCCAATTCTGCAGATGGAATATTTTTTAATTTAGAAACTATATTTAATACTTCTCTATTCATTGCTGGAGAGCCAATTCTCCCTGAATAAATTAGTGCAAGTAACTTAATATTTGTTCATTAACCTGTAGTGAATATAATATATAAAAAGGAATGATAATTCATGTCTATTAGGTGTAAAAATTATGGCTAAAACAGAAGATAAAATGATAGGTTATTGTGGGTATAATTGCTATTTATGTGCTGCTCGATCAGATGATGTCAATATTCGCCAGAAATTGGTAGATGCATGGCGAAAATATCTTGGTCATGAAATTTATACTGCTGAGAATGTTAAATGTGAAGGCTGTAAGAGTAAAGGAGATAATATTGCTGATAAGCAATGCCAAGCACGACCATGTGCACGAGAGAAAGGCTTAGAAAGTTGTGCTCAATGTGATGATTTTCCATGTGATAAAGTAAAGCATCTTATAGGAAGTTCAATAGGAATGTTAACTTATAGAGCTCCCCAGTTTAAAGATATTACAGAAGAAGAATATAACTATTGTGTTCAACAATGGAATAGCATGCCCAATTTAATAAAAATTTTAGTGGATGAAGGTAAATTACCATCCTTTATTATTAATAGAATTTAGTATTTTTAAAAAAAATATTAAGTTGAAATTTTATTTTGGGTTCTCATTTTTTATGATTGTAGCTGCGCCCATACCCAGACCTACACACATGCTAGATATAGCATATTCTTTCCCAGATTGTTCTAGTTGATGTAAATTAGTACCAATTAATCTCGTGCCTGTTGCTCCAGTTGGATGTCCTAATGCTATCGCTCCACCCCATACATTAAAACGAGGATCTTTCCAATCTAAACCAAGTTCATAACAACTTGCATACACTACAGGACTGAACGCCTCATTAATTTCTATAAAGGTCATATCATCTAAAGTCATATTTGCTCTCTCCAAAGCCATAGGAATTGATTCAATAGGTCCTGTGAGCATTAATATTGGGTCAGTACCAACTACAGCAAAATTGACTATTGTCGCTCTTGGCTTAAGTCCATACTCCTCAGCAAGTTGGCGTGTCATCCATAACTGTGCTGCGGCACCATCACTCGTAGGGCAACTATTACCTGCTGTAAGAAAAGCTTGACTTTTTCTTCCTGTTATCGTTCTCAAAGTAGCTAATTTTTCCATTGAAGTAGCTGGTCGAGGTGTTTCATCCTTTTCTGTTAGCACAGAAAGACTCGGATCTTTAGCTACTTGGTTATTTTCTAAGATTGGTTTTCCATTCTCATCCAGTTTTGGACACCAAATAGGTTCAATTTCTTTTCCTCTTTCATCCCAAGTTGAACAAGCTTTCATGTGAGAATGATAAGAGAGCCCATCCATTTCGTATCTAAATTCTTCGAGAGTTTTTCCAGATTTTTGCATCCAATGTACTCCCATAACATGGGCAGAATTAATTTGTCCTGCAAATGAGGTCTTGTGTTCTTTCAATTTCTGAGCCACGAAAGGATGCGTCATTATTTTTCCATTTGGTGCAATCATAACTTGTTTATTTTGTTCTTTGTCAAAAATATAGGAATCAGCCATTATCGGGTATCTGTTTTGTACTTCAACACCACCACAAATTACAGCATCGTGTATTCCTGTGGCTATAGCTTGCCATGCACTCATAACTGCTTGAGCTCCACTAGCACATTGACGATTTATTGACATGCCTGGCACACTTATAGGTAAATGTGCTGCTAATGCCGCAGTTCTCCCAATATCCAAAGCGCAATCACCAATTTGGCTGTTGCAAGACACAATAGAATCCCCAATTATTTTAGGATCAATTTTTATTCTATTAATGATTGTCTCATAACAGTGTACTACTAGATCATCTCCTCTGTGTAGCCCTACAGTTCCGTTTCTCCTTCCCACTGGTGTTCTCACATAATCAACCAAAACAGGTTCCCGTTTAGGATCTTTGAAATATTTTTCATACATATTTACTGGTTCTGTCATATATATTCACTTCTTTTAAAATTTTAAAGAATCAAATGAATTTTGATTAATTAATTTTATTTTAACAAATTGTAAGTTTGCTCAAAAAAGTACAAAGAATAAATGTGTTCTCACATAATTTTAAATTATATAGAAATTAGTCATTAAAGGGTGGATAATATGTTAAAAGGCATTCATTTTCTTCTAACTTATGCTTGTAATTATACTTGTGATCATTGTTTTTTATATTGTAGCCCAAACTCAAAAGGAACTTTTACATTAAAACAAATTAAACAAGTACTTGATGAAGTTGTAAAGATTGGGACTGTGGAATGGATTTATTGGGAAGGTGGTGAACCATTTCTTTTTTATCCTATCATGCTTGAAGGAATGAAACTTGCTAAAGAAAGAGGATTTAAGAATGGAATTGTCACTAATTCATATTGGGCTACGAGTACAGAGGATGCTGAACTCTGGCTTAAACCAATTACTGAACTGGGTATTGCAGATTTTAGTGTGAGCGATGATACGTTTCATTTTGAAGAAGAATCTGATAATCTGGCAAAAATAGCAAGAAGGGCTGCAAATAATTTGAATTTGCCTGCAGATTCTATAACTATTGATGAGCCTACGATTAAGGAGGGGATTGGGAAAGATCAAGAAAAGGGAGAACCTGTGATTGGCGGAGGGGCAATGTTTAGAGGAAGGGCTGTTGAGACTTTAATTGAAGGATTACCTCAAAAACCTTGGATGGAAATGACCGAATGCCCTTATGAAGACTTAGAAGGCCTTGGAAGAATTCATATAGATCCTTTTGGTAACACTCATATATGCCAGGGATTAAGTATTGGTAACTTTTGGGATACTCCACTTTCAGAATTGATCAAAAATTATAAACCAAAAACTCATCCTATTTGTGAACCTTTACTACGAGGAGGCCCTGCTGAATTAGTAAGAGAATACAATATTAAACATGAAGATACATATGTGGATGAGTGTCATCTTTGTTATATGGCGCGATTAGCACTAATAGACAAGTTTCCACAGTATCTAGGGCCAAAACAAGTCTATGGTTTGGAGGAATAGAGGCTGATAATTGAAAGAGTTTTATATTAAAATCTCAAAATTTTTAGCTTACATTTTAAGACATGATCCAGGAAAATTCCATTTACAGCTTGATTCAGAAGGTTATGCTGATTTAACTGCTGTTTTAAAAATTCTGAATTCCCGATACCAAGACAAAAAAATTACAAAAGAATTAATTGAAAAAATTATACTTGAATCAGATAAAAGAAGGTTTGAAATAGTTGAAAATAAGATTAGAGCATATTATGGCCACAGTCTAAAGCAGAAAATTATGATGAGAGAAGCGGAGATTTTACCTCCTTTCTTATTCCACGGGACTACCAAAAGAGCATATGAAAGAATAATTAAGGAAGGTTTAAAAAGCGAGAATCGCCAATATGTGCATTTATCTGGAAATTTGGAAGATGCGGTATTAGTAGGAAAACGTAGAACGAATAATCCAATAATCCTTAAAATAAATACTAAAACTTCTAAAGAGGGGGGAATTACTTTTTATAAATCTGGAGATTTATACTTAACAAACTATATTCCTCCACATTTTATAAAAAAAATAGAAGAAAGAGATAAATAAAAAAAAAGGATTTTCTAATTTAGGTTTTTATGTAAATTGCTGGTTTATAGGGCATTGCTTTTTGCGCACGATCATTAGGATCGAATTCTGAATTAATAATTATTGGATTATTTATTCTTTTTTCAATATGGTTTTTGTAATCTTTTAGAATTTTATTCTCATCAAAATCAAGACGCCCTTTTTCCCATATTCTATTTTTGATTTGGTTTTTAATGTATGAAATTAGATCTTTATTTTTCATTAGTTCTTTATCTTTTTTACATTCTACCAATATTTCATTAAAGTTCCCTTTCTTTGAAATAACTATATCTAAAATATCATTTTTCCATTTAGGAGCGGTATATAAATAAATTTCATTTGAATCTTTAGATTTTACTATTTTCCTAATATTTGAAATATCATCCACAATAGTTGCTATGTAGTCATACTCTTCTTCTAGGTTATCACTAATAAGGTCCCTGTGAAAATCACCCCAAATCGTTTTTGATATAAATTCTTGATTTCCCATTAATTGCCATAGTTCTTCACATAAATGGGGCATAGTTAAAGAGAGAATTTGAATCCAATCAGGAAAAATGATTTTAAATATTATCTTAATATCATTGCTATCCTCACAATATCTAGTATAATCTTGTAATAGGTTAAAAACCTCGTAGAATGATAATTGCAGATATTTCCTTTGATTTAATTCTTCCAATCCTTTTCCTGCTTCAATTAAAATTCTAAGACATTTTGATAAAATAACCTTTGAATACTTAGACTGAATATTCTCTATTTTTGCATCAATATCTCTTATCTTTTCTATATTTTCAACTACAAACGTATAAAATCGGTTAATATGATTTTTAACTATTTGAATCTGTTTCTCTCTCCAGTCCATGTTTATTCCAAAATCAGCACTATGAGATATATAAAACCTAAATAAATCTGCAGAATAATTTGATTGAATCGAGCCCAATTGAATGACATTTCCTTTTGACTTCCCCATTTTTTGACCTTCTATAATTATCGGTTCAATTAATGATACTATCTTTGGCCAATGTTTTTCAGGGAAAATGGCGACATGATGGAAAATGTAAAAGCTCAAATGATTTGAGATATGCATTATAGCAGTATGACGATGATCTACAGGATACCAGTAAATAAATTCATCTTGCATTTGTTTCAATAGCTCAGATTCGATATTTGTTTTATTTGATACATTTGAGAGTTGTCCTTCTTCCAGGAAAACAAAATCAAAAAATTCGGGGGATAATTGATCAGGTGAAATATTGTGTTTTTTCAGCAAATGAGATATTGTATAGAAACTCATATATATCGTAGAATCACTTAAAGATTCTATAATCCACTCT
>JBHLKV010000185.1:0-5486 GCA_048886305.1 Candidatus Hodarchaeota archaeon | reverse complement strand
AATAAAAAATATTATTTAACGGTTTTCATATTAGTTTTGTATTATACAATACAAATATCCAGTGTTTTATCTACAAATAATTCTTTTGGATATAGGTGGTCTCGTACATGGGGTGGAACTTCTACAGACGTAGGTTATGGTGTAGCAGTTGATTCCTCAGATAATATCTATTTTGTGGGGTATACAGAGAGTTATGGTCCAGGATATGTAGCTATGCTTGTGCTGAAATACGATGATTCTGGAACATTACTATGGAATCGTACGTGGGGAGGAAGTGATTATGATAATTGTTATGCGGTAGCAGTCGATTCTTCAGATAATGTCTACTTAGCAGGAGAAACTGATAGTTTTGGAGCAGGAGGTTATGATATGATCTTGGTAAAATTTGACAATTCTGGGGTGCAGCTATGGAATCGCACGTGGGGTGGGAGTACAATTTCAAAGAGGGATGATGCTTGGGGAGTAACAGTGGACTCATTAGATAATGTTTATCTAGTGGGAGAAACAAATGATTTCGGAGAGGGTGAGGAAGACATGGTTCTAGTGAAATATGACAGTACTGGGGCACAACTGTGGAATCGTACCTGGGGTGGGAGTTTATCTGACAGTGGTTTAGAAGTAGCAGTAGACTCGTCTGATAATGTTTATCTTGCAGGAAGAAGCTACAGTTTTGGAGCTGGAGAAGCTGATATGGTTCTTGTGAAGTATGATAGTACAGGGGAGCAATTATGGAATCGTACCTGGGGTGGTACTTTATCTGACGAGGGACTAGGTGTAACAATAGATTCTTCAGATAACATATATCTTACAGGAACAACATATAGTTTTGGTGAGGGTGATAGAGATATGGTTTTGGTGAAATATGACAGTACAGGGGAGCAACTATGGAACCGTACATATGGTGGCAATAGATTCGATGATGCAAACGATGTTATGATTGATTCATTTGACAACGTTTACATTGTTGGAGATACAAAAAGTATTCCAAAAATAGAACCTGATATTGTTATGGTCAAATATACCAGTTCTGGAGTTCAACTATTCAATCAAACTTGGGGTGGAGATTATATTGAACTTTGCTATGGTGGAGCAATTGATTCAGCAGATAATGTTTATCTTGGAGGAACAAAAGACGATTATGCGTCAATGTCCAATATGTTGCTAGTGAAATTTGGTTACAGGGAAGAACAAGGACAAGGAAAACCAGAAATTTCTGGATATAGTTTATTAATCGTTCTTAGTTTAATAGGATTGATTACTGTAGCATATTCAAAGAGAAAATATAAGAAATAATTCCAATTTTTTTTTCAAATAATCAAAAAAGGTGATAAAAATGAAAAAGAATATAGAACCATGGTCAAAAAGAATATGGTATTTGGAAATCTTAATATTATTTGTTTTATCTTGGACAATAGTATTATTTGGTGCTATAACGCTTCTGTTTATGTTAATCTCGGCAATAGTTATTGGGATTATATGGATATACTTAAGAAATTCTGAATCAAAACTTATTAAGCCACTGCAGAATACTAGTCCACAGTTAACACAACAACTCGCAAATAACACGAATGATGCAAAATATGATGAGGCACAATACCATAGCCTTAGAAGTATTTTAAATGTACCAACCTCAAGAAATACCCAACAAAATTTAACTACAAGTTATTCCCCTAGCGAACAAGTCTGGGATAAAGCTAGAGTAAAACATGTAGTATTTGAAGGTATACTGTATCGTTTACGAATGAAATCATTGAAATTGCGTAAAAAACACATACAAAATCTTTCTGATATTCATAACTTTGATAAATTATGGTATTTAAAGAAATTGGATCTTTCTCATAATCAACTTACAAGTATGAAAGGAATTAAACATCTTGTGAATTTAAAAGTGTTAAAACTTAACAATAACCAAATCTCTAAACTTGAGGATATTCAGAACCTCACTAGATTAAAAAAATTTTTTATCAATAACAACCAATTAAAAGAATTTAGGGCAGCAGATTTGCCTTCAAATTTAATAAATTTAAATATCTCAAGAAATCCCATAGAAAGATTTCAGATTTATACTAAGGCTATCTACGACATTATCCATTTTGGACCCAAGAAATGGTTTCCAGAACAAGAAATTAAACGCTTAAAAAAGCAGATGCAACGTTTATCAAAATCTTATAAAAGTTATGATGTAAATGGCGGGTTTCTAAAATATCTATTGATTTTTGGTGCTTGGGCAGGAATTACATTTGGAATAGCACTACTCATAAATCTAATTATTTGGGGCGCGGTTCAAAATTTTGGCGGAAAAACTTTAAATTTTTGGGGGCTTCTTTTTGCAAAAGAGTGGTCAGTTGGATTATTTTTTGCAGCAGGAATTTTATCAACAATAGGAATGGCTGTACTATATTATGAACTAAATTAATTTATTTAAATTTCTAATTCTTTTTTTTTTTTTTTTTTTAACTTCTTAAAACAATTAACCTCTGTTAGTAAATTTACCTGAGAATTAGGGTTATGAAAATTTCCCAACATTGATTATGAAAATTTTTGTTTAAATACTTTGATCTTAAATTCTATTACAACAACAAAACTATAAATAATTGAGTTATAATGGAAAAAGAAGAATATATTATTACTTGGAGAAATAAATGGATAACAGCAAAAGCAGGCAGTATTGATGACTTTATTTCGGTATTTGAAGAATTAGCAAAAATGTTCCGAAGATGGAAAGAGGCAGGAATTAAACTCGATCTTGATAGCGGGATTGGAGATGATTACGCTGATTTTTATACTGATGATAAAGAAGTCGCAATTAGAGAAGGATTTGCGTGCTTAGATGAAGATGGAAGAGAACTTCTTGAACTTCGCTCAGGCGGTCATGTATTCATCTAATTTAAGAAAATAATGGAGAATGAAAAATGGCAGGATTTGACAGAATGTATGATACTCATGGAGATATTGAGTATTATATTACGCACAAAATCTGATCTCAGATATTAAAAACGCTTCTAAAACGTCTTTAAATCACATTTCCCACGTAATTATGAAAAATTAAAAATGGAAGAATCCAACTAGAATCCAAAAATCCAATTAAAGTATAGGATAAAAAACTAAAAATTCTTCAATTCAATAATTATATTTACTTAAATTTAATGAAAAATTTTAAGCGAAATCTGATCTCAGATATTAAAAACGCTTCTAAAACGTACAAAAAATATCTTTATTCGAAATTGTATAAAAACTAAATTTATAAAAAAATGGAAATGAAAAAACTACCAAAAATTACCCTTAAACCTGTTGGACCAAGAAAATCCCTATGTGAAGAGGATTTAATAAAAATTAGTTATCCTGAATTTAAAAGTGGCCCTGGAGAACCTCCAAAAGGTATTTTAGAAAAAAAAATGATAGAGTTTGTTACTGATGATTGGAAAAATAAAATTGATATACCTGAGTGGATAATTAAATCGTTTAATCAGCCAATATCCTATGAAGAGATCTTTAATAAGGCTATTGAACATATTCGAAAAAAGCCAAGTGAGGAAAATCTGCGTCAAGTTCAATTTATTTTAAATGAGATTGGGAAGCTTAATGAAGGAATTAGCTTTCTCCATTCTAAAATTAATCGCGATTTAGTAAAGGAATTTCTGATGGGAGGGAAATAAATATGCCTGCAACTACTCTTAGTGCTGTATATCAGCATGCCCATTTAGGAGGAAGAAAATGTGAGTATTGTGCTTTAGGACATGAAAGATATCATATAGTTAGAAGAACAGATTTAATGAATGTAAATTTATATAAAAAAATTAGCTCAGCAAAACTTTGGGAATCATTAACAGGTCAACCTAGATTAATTCTATTTTATACATCTGAAATGTTTTGGGTCTCAGATTTTAATGGATCCTATTTACAAATAACTAATCCTTTTGATTCTGGATATGATGTAGAAGTTGATCATTTAAGCCATTATAATTTTAATGACTTAACAACAAGTCTATTTCTTGTGAATACTAACACTGTAAACCAACTTGATTATCGGCTTAGTTTAAGAGATCTCTTTTTAGATAGATGGAAAGAAGGAATTGATGAGATATTAGGTAATAAAGCAAAACGGGTAGGTGATCCTATCCTTACGTGGGAAATGTGGCCAATAGGTATTAGTTATTTAGATCCAAATAGATGTTATATAAAAGTCTACCAATACCTTGAAATCGAAGTACCGGATTGGTTTAATTATGACGCAAGCATTAAATACCATATCTACCTGTATCTCGATAACTCCGGGAGAATCCGAGGATATGCTGCTCGCTGGGCTTATTGGGTTGAAAGTGGAATTTTTTCAGGAAAAATAGCAAGAGAACTAGAACCAAAAGTTATATCTGGTATGGATAAAATAAATGAAGTATTATCTACTACATTGGAAGAATATTCAGGTTATTCACTTTGTGATCTTTATTATTTACCTGGTCGCCAATTAGATTATATTCCAAGTCAAGTGAGACAAGGGTCAACTCATGATGATATTACAATTGTAGCTGTATTAGGATAAATTAAATTACCAATATGTTAAAAAATTATTTACAAATTTTTTTTTTATTTTTCCAATTGAAATTAAAGAAGTAATTGTTAGCTCTAATGATAAGGAAAATTCTAATTATTCAAACTTGTGTACTTTAAATTCATTAAAAGTTAAAAAAAAGAGAAATTTGCAAGAAAATTTACTTGCAAACTTTATTATTGGATTTTTAATTTTTTATGAAGGAACATGGACAGTATACAGATTATCCCCAGAACAATAAAAATATTATAGCTTGGAATAGGTTTATCTTCTTCTGGAGGCACGGCTAATTCAAGTTCATAATACTTATCATTATATCCAGGAGCAGAGATTGTCATATTTAACAAAATTGGATCTTCACCTGATTTCACAAAAATAGGAGTCAAGTTCTATTTGCTTTTCTAAATCTGATCATCATACATTTTGAGTGAAAAAATACAATTATCTAATTTTTGATTGTTGGAGGACAAAAATTATATTTTGTAGAAGTATCTAGATCATTAAGAATTTGACCCTAAAATGGGTTTTACGTGATCGTTTCTCAAACGGATAATATTCCCACAAAGAAAATTGTAAAAATCTTAGGAAAAATCAAGGTAAAAGATTTTAAAGCGTTAGGAGAGGCAGAAAATATGCAGAGGTTAATAAGAAAAGCTAAAGCAATGGGAGCTGACGCAATTATAAACTATTCTTACGGAAGACTTGGGCTTTTTGACATAGTAACTACCTATTGGGGATTCGCAGTTAAGACAGAAGATATTATACCAATCAAACGAGTGTTAAATACAAGCGTATGTTGGAATTGTGGTACTCATATTGAAAAAGACCAACGATTCTGTGGAAGATGTGGTACCAAACTAATTTAATATATTAAATTTCCATTCAATTTTCATAGAAAATTGGGACAAATATTACTTTATTAATGATACATTAGAGC
>JBHLKV010000184.1:0-5500 GCA_048886305.1 Candidatus Hodarchaeota archaeon | reverse complement strand
AATTCTCTTGCTAAATCGATAACCTACCATGATCCCTGTAGGCTTGGTAGAAAATATGTAAATGGTCCCTTATACAATGAGCCTAGAGAATTATTAATGAAATGTGGAATAAAAATAAAAGAGTTAGTTGAAGAACATGACGATTGTCCATGTTGTGGAGCGGGTTCTGGGATTAGAGGTGTTGATAGTAGCATTTGTATAAAAATCGGCAAGCAATTATTTGAAAAAATAGAAACTAGGGAGATTGCTACTTCTTGTCCCCTTTGTGTTTTTAATTTTAGATATGTAAACTATAAGATTGAAACAGATAAAGAATGTAAATATATTACAGATCTTATACTTGAAGCCCAAAAAAAATAATTTAAATTAACTATCCATTTTTCCTATTGTTTTAGTTTCTATTTTTGATTTCATAGCATAGAAAACAACTAATCCACTGAACGTAATGATTGTCTGAATAAGAATAATATACAAATTAAAAGTGAATAATAAAGCAAAACAAATAATTGATCCTAATAAAGCGATTACTGGAAACCCTTTAATACTCGGTTTTAATTTAAAAGGTCTTTCTAAATCTGGTTTATTTTTTCTTAAAACAAGTAAACTTATATTAACAATGATAAAATTGATAAGCACACCAAAAACAGTTGCATGTGCGACTAGTGATATATCTCCAAATAGGATTGGAATGATCGTGAAACCCATAGTTAATAGAACAGAAATTATAGGAGTTCGATATTTTGGTGAAATTCTACTGAGTCCCTCGGGAAGCGCTTTATCACGGGCCATACCATACATCATTCGAGATGTAACAATCAGCATAATGAGAACTGTATTTGCTGTTGCAAAAAGTGCTATGAATGACATAATTGTGCCACCAAATGACCCTAATACTTCCCTAGCAACAGAATTTAACGGAGCACTAGAATCTGCAATATCAGCATATGGTAATATACTAACTACTGAAATAGCAGTAAAGCAGTACAGAATTGTAGTAATAATAATTGAATAAATTATAGCTTTCGGTATATTCTTTTGAGGTTCTTTAACTTCCTCTGCGATATTAGCAATATCTTCAAAACCTATATATGCAAAAAATATTAATGCCACAGCTGAAAAAATTACCCCAAAAGATGAGCCTGATGGAAGTATGAAATAATTTGGTTCCTGTTTTCCAAAAAATCCAATTACAATAATTATTATTAATCCTGATGCTTCAATTAAAGTAAAGATTATATTAGTTCGAGTAGATGTTTTAATTCCAATAAAATTTATTATACTAAGGATTAATACCAGAATTATTGCAAAAATAATATTAAGAAATATTGAGGGTATGTTAATTAAATCAGATAGATACCCCCCAAAAGCTAAAGCAACAGTGGAAGCAGATAGAATACCTGAAAAGATTATTATCCAACCTAATATAAAAGATAGCTTCCTTTTCTTAAATGCTTCCTCTGTGTAAACAAATTCCGCAGCGCTTTTAGGGAACATTGCAGACAGTTCAGCATATGATAATCCTGTTAAAGCTCCAGTGATTGCGGCTAAAATAAAGGCCAACCATGAAAGATTTCCTGTTTTACCTAGCACTTCACCTATTAGTGCATATATCCCTGCTCCTAAGACATTTCCTACACCATACACGGTAAGTGAAAATAATGAAACTCTACGCTTTAATTTTGGAATTTTCTTAGGCTCTTCCATAACTAGTCCCTTTGTAAATATGAATAATTATATTTTCAATTTTATAAAAACTATACAGGGAAATTTAAAAATTAACTTTGAATTATATAAGTGTTCTATTTACTGTAATTTCTCAGGTCTTACAATTCAAGCTTCTTGTCTATGTTTATGCTTTTTTGCTTCTTGTAATCTATATTCTCTGCTTTTTTCAGCCTATTCATATCTGCGGTGAACATCTTCTGTTTCATGGATAATTTATGGAATCTTAACAGGCTTATCATTCTCATCTAGAGCAACAAAGCTAAGATAAGCTTATCCGACATGCGTGTGTGTTTCTGTTGTTGAACATTTTGCTTCCAATATTGCCTTTCGAATTCTTCCTGGTTTTTAGACATAATTCTAATACAATGATAAAAATTATTATTTTAAATTATAATTCTTAATTTTCTAACCAATACTTTTAAATTTGAAGTCATTTTCTATTAATTATCTCATTTTTGAATAAATATTCATATAACAAACTAAAAAAACTTATCAAAGTGAAAATATATGCCAAGTTTTAAAGAAACATATGAAGCAATCAAAGTAGACTGGAATGCAGGGGAGAAAAACTTCAATATAGAATGTGAAATGCTTTCTGATGGTATGCAAGTAAAATGTATTATGGGGAATCCAGTAGGGGAGCCTTTTGAACTATTAATTGACGCTCCAGGTGGATTAGATGGAACAAATAAAGGTCCATCTCCTTTATTAGTTATTTTATCCTCAATTGGTGCTTGTATTATTGCTGTAACTAAGTTTTGGGCTAAGATTATGGATATAAAGATCGAAGAATTAAAAGTTTTCTCACGAGGTCATATTAATCTTGGTGCAATTTTTGGAATTGATGATAACAAACTTGCGGGATATGATAAACTTGAACCTGTAATACGAATTAAAGCAGACGCATCAGAAGAAAAAATTAATGAACTTATGGATAAAGTATTTAGTCATTGTCCAGTCATCACCAATTTTGGTGGAGCATCAAAAATAAATCCTAAAGTTCAAATAAGAAAGTAAAAAAATTATTAATTACTACTTCTTTTTTTTTTAATTTTGATTAGTAACTAACGACTTTTTTTACGAATTTTTCTTTTGAAAATAGGAGGGAGTTTGAGTAAAGAACGGATTAAATTTTCCCGTGAGATATCCCCACCAGTAGCAGTTTTTAACCAACTTTCTTTTCCAAAAATTTGTTTTACAATTTGGCGAGGTGTAAATGACTTTTTATAAAGATCTTCACTTTGTTTCTTTAAATTCAACCAATAAGTAATCAAATTTTCTAATTTCGTGGCAGTAATAATTCTACCATCTTCTAAAAATATATAATTTGGATTAAGTTTATATAAGCGGTTAAAGGTCTCCATCATTAACATTGCATTTTCCCAATTAAAGATTACATTTTGTCGTTCATTAAGAATAGCATCTGTAGAAAATAATAATCTCTTTGTTTCATGAAAAAATGAAATTAAATTATGACAATGGCCAGGAGAAGGAATGATTTTAAAAGACGCTTGTTTTGTTTTAATATTGTCTAAATTTGGAAGTAGCCTAGCTTTGAAGGGTTTAGGAAGACCCCATGTAATCATGCGTTCATGAGGAATTCTAATTTTTTGACGCACGAGAAAAACTGTTTCTTTATTTCCATAAATAGGAATATTGAACTTATTGATTAAATCATAGCATGCTCCTATATGATCCTCATGATGATGACTTAAAACACACATTTCTATATTCTCAAAATCCAATAACTCTAAGAAGGAATCTTTTGCATGTTGATGACCAAAATCTATTAAAAGCCCATCTATTAAATATGCAGAAACCCATATTATTGGATTATTATGAGGATCTACAGTTGACATTCTATAGATTTTAACTGTTTCTTTTTCAAGAACTTCTACTTTAACAGATACTATAGGAAGCACCTAGAATTTTATCAAATAAGACAAATTATACTTATTTGAGACTATATTTAGGGTCTCGTTTTTCAAAAAATGCGCTTGAGGCTTCATTCATATCCTTTGAGGAGAAAGTCACAACTTGCGAGCTATTCTCAAATTGAATAATTGTGTCTAAGCTTGGTGAATCAAGACTTAAATTAAGAGCTTTTTTAGTCATACGTAATCCTAAGGGGCTTTTCTTTAGCATTTCTTTTGCTAATTCCATTGCAGCATCCAATAGTTTGTCTTTTTCAACAAGTTTACTGACTAATCCTAATTCTTTTGCTTCCTTACCATTAACAGTTCTTCCTGTATATAATATTTCAGCTGCGGTCGACATGCCTATTAAGCGTGGTAAAAAGTAACTTGCTCCGATATCAGCTCCAGTAAGTCCGATATTAATTGGAGAATTAATAAATTGTGCTTCTTCACTCGCAAGGCGTATATCTGCTGCTAAAATTAATGAAAATCCCCCTCCTGCTGCAGGTCCTTGAATAAGTGCAATGATAGGTTGACTAATTTTTCGCATTTTTATAATTAATTGAGATATCCGCCATTGATAGTAAACCCTTTTCTTAATAGGTTCTGCAACATCTAAGAAATAATATTTCTTATACTCCTCTTGAATTTTTTTTGAATTTAAAATTAAACCTTCTTGCAAATCTGTTCCAGCACAAAATCCTCTTCCTGCTCCTTTTAAAATAATTACTCTACAATCTAGATTCATTGTCAAGTGATCTAAAATTGAATGCAGCTCCTCTTCCATTTGAAAACTTATCGCATTTAACTTCTCTGGTCTTTTCAAAGTTAAAATTCCTATTCCATTTTCCTTTAATTCCCATTCAATTGTTTCAAAATTCATGTACTTTCATCATTTGAGTAATTTAGTTAGAAAATTAAAGAAATTTATATTATAAAGCATTTAAAGTTTTTTTAGCTATGAGAAATAACGTTTTCAAATGCTCTTCAGTTAAATGAAAATGTAATTTCCATTCATCTTCACCCAAATAATCGCTAATTGTAAAAATTGCCCCTGCATCAACATTCAAATATTTTGCCACAGCAAATATAGCAGAGGCTTCCATATCAACAGTTAAAACACCTTCTTCTCGGTATTGCTTTATCTCTCCTAGTGTTTCTCGATAAGGAGCATCTGTTGTCCAGCCTGTACCTACTTTAAACTCGATATTCATAGCTTTCATAACTTCAATTAGTTTATCAGTTAGCTTTCTAGAGGGAAAAGAATATTTTTCAGGTTTTAGGTAATGATATGAAGTACCTTCATCTCTAATTGCTTTATCACATACTACAAAACTTCCTAATTGTAAACTTTTTTGTAATGAACCAGCAGTACCAATGGAGAGAAATAGTTCAATACCAAAAGTACTTAATTCTTCAATTAAAATGGTAACCATTGGAGCACCAATACCGAAACCACCACAAATTCCTATTTGTTTATCATTCTCCTCTAAAATATAGAAGTAATCCCCGAAAACATAGTTGATCTTTTCTACTGAATGGTTTTTAAGAATATAATCAAATAAGGATGTGGAATAACAAATGATAACACATTTTGGAGGTTTAATATTCGGAATTCTTTCTATATCTTTTTTATACTTCCAAAAATCTTTAGCCGTAACGAAAGATTTCTCACGATATTTACCTGGATAATTTGGAAATGACATTGTTCTATATAACTTAATTTAATTTCAATTATTTTAAACAATCAATAATTATAAATAGTATTATCCTTTCAAGTAAATTTAAGATATTTTGGTTGATTGGAGATTGACTACTGAGAAGGCAATGAATAGAACAATAAAACTGAAAAATAATCT
>JBHLKV010000183.1:0-5505 GCA_048886305.1 Candidatus Hodarchaeota archaeon | reverse complement strand
TATATCCTAAAGTGAAGTTGATGCTAAGTAAAGCAGCTTCCTCTTATGGTAAAAGTGGATATGAAAGTGTAGCTAATTGGGCTTTAGCATCATCTATTTATTTTGATGCTGCTTGGCATTTAATCCAAGCTGATAAAGAACTAGATATTACTGAAAAAGGAAGGTTATTAGGTATTGGATCTAATTATTTGAAATCATCAATAGAGTTATTTAGCAAAGCGGGCTATGGAAATAAAGTTGCTGAGGTTCAAGACAGATTAAACAGAGTAGAGAAAGAAGAGTCCATTCTTTTTTCTGCTTTAAGTACTATAAGAGAACCGTCAATCTCTCGAAGTACAGTAGGTATAGTTGCTCCTTCTTGCCCTATTGAAAGCAGTCTATCTCCTAGACTAGGGGAAGCTCGTCAGTTCACTGAAGAAGAACTTCGAGTTACGATGGAGAGAGAACGTAAAAAATATGAACTTATCTATAAAGATTTGGTTAAAGAATATCCGAAAGTTCAAAAACGAGAATGTAGAGTTGGTATTGCTCAAATAGGAGTTTCTAAGACCGGAGATATTATGAATGAACTTTATGAAACGAAAGCTTCAGGTATTTTAAATCTCAGAGAAGAGAAGATTAATAATTTAAGGGAAAATGTTAAAAAAATGATTGAAAGAGCACATAACGAGGGAATCAATATCCTCCTATTCCCAGAAATGACAATTGACCTCAATTATGGGCAATGGTTAGAAGAAATAGCCGATTTAGCCAAATTATACAAACTGTACATAATACCAGGTTCCTTTCATGATCAAGAAACAAAAAGGAACATTTGCATGGTTTTCGGACCCGAAGGGATTCTCTGGGAACAAGAAAAGCATATCCCTGCAATGATCAGTTTTGGGAAAGAAAATCGTTTTAAAGAAGGAATAGATGTTAGTAGTTTACCAAGGAAAACAATCATTTGTAATACAGAATATGGCAGAATTGCTATTTCTATTTGTCGAGACTTTCTTGACATGGATTTAAGAGTAGAGTTAAAAAATTTCGAACCCCCGATTGACATAATTCTAAATCCCGCATTTACACCAGTGACAGCTGATTTTAAAGCAGCTCATTTTGACGCACGTAGGTCTATATATGCATATTGTTTTTTTGCCAATGTTGGTGAATTTGGAGAATCTCAAATCTACACACCAGAAAAGGATCGAACTGAGCGAATTATACCAGCGAAGAAAGAGGGTTTAATCTTTAAAGATATTGATTTATTCAAGCTACGTTCAGAACGTAAAAAATGGGAAAAAGAACAAAAAAAGGAACAAACATTTATTCAAAGCACAAGATAATAAGTAAATCAGGGAAATTTTTCTTTATCTTTTTCTTATACTTTGATTATTGAAGGATGGTTTCAAAAGATTATAAAGTGAAATGATTTTTAATTATTTAATCAAGAAATATATATAATAGAATATAGGTTTGATTATTTTTGGTCTTAGAAATTTATCAGATAATATTCCTTATTTCTATTGGGGCACTTGTAGGAATTTCAATGAGTTTTATTGGTCAGACGGGGCAAGGTGTCGTTGTGCCTCTTATTTTGATAATTTCTGGAGACGTCTTTCTAGCAATAGCAATAAGTGTTTTAAATGATTTAATAGCAGCAATTGCTGTGAGTTTTAATTATACTAGAAAAAAACAGTTCTATTTCCGTCGTGATATCTTAATTTTGATGTTAACTGCCAGTATTGCTGCTTTTTTTGGAGTTTTTATATTGATGACAACTCCTTTAGGGACAATTTTTGGGTGGGGAATTCCCATTTTTATTATTTGTTTAGGATTAGCTATTCTTAGAAAAGGGTTTCCTACATCAGAATCAGTTCAGAGAACAGTAAATAATATCATTAAGAGGTTTTCAAAAAATAAATTAAATAATGTGGACAAAAAGGAAAGTCAAAACAATTTTAATAAACCAGATCCTGTTCAAAATGAAGAAATCCAGGGATTTATTAAACCTTATTCAAAATTATTTTATATTTTAGCAATCATACTCGGAATGTTTGTCGGTTTCAATTCAGGAATGTTTGGAGCGAGTTCAGGATTCATTATAACAATAGTTTTAATTATTCTTTATGGGTATCCAATAAAAAAATCGGTTGGTACAGCATTACTATTAAGTATCTTTATGTGTTTCCTTACATTCTCTATATATCAAATCTTAGGTTTAACTTTTAAAGATCAATTCTATTATAATTGGGAATTTACTCTCTATCTTGGAATTGGTTCATTTTTAACTGGATTTATTGTATCTAATTATGTGCAAAGATTATCTGCTAAGGCAATGGGAAGAGGAATGGGTGCAACAATGATTATTTTAGGTACAATATCTTTAATATTTTATTTTCTTATGTAAAGCTATAATGTGTTAAATTCTTCTTTTTTAAAACCCCATAATCTTAAGATGTTTTCTGCACCATTGATTATTTCTTCGATAAACACTTTAACAGGTACAATTTCTTTCTGGTGTCCAAGTGCCATAGAAGGAGACATAAAATTTTTAACATTATAATGAAAAATCCTATCATAAAAGTCTTCATTAAAAATATCCAGGTTAAGCCATTTTTTTTTAATATTTAGAGCTACAGGACATTCTTCTGTTATCATTAATGCTGTACCAAAACAAACTGCATCAGCACCCATAGCTAAAACACTAAGAAAACCTCTCGCATCGCCAATACCACCAGCGGCTATAATCGGTATTTTAAGTAGTTTTTTTGCCATTGTCATATTCACCAGAGTTGTATTTGATAAAGGGTTTTTAAATCCAGTTCCTTCTAAGCCAACTAATGTAACTGCATCTGCACCATCTTTTTCAGCTGAAATGGCATGTTTTAGCAGAACGCACTTATGAAACCAATATCCTCCTGCTTGGTGCACTCTATCTCCAATGAATTTTGCTTTAAAGCCAGAAGTAGTAAAGAATTTAACATTCTCATTAAGGGCTACTTCAATATATTCTAAATACCGGTTTTTTGTTTTTTTATCTTCATTAGTATCCTCTAAGATATGATGAGGCAATGAAAGATTGACACCAAAAGGTTTTTTAGTTAGATTTCTCATATTTTGCAGATCATTTTTAAAATCTTCCAAATTTGGGAAATTTAAAGCAGCTATAATTCCTAATCCACCCACATTTGAAAAAGATGATGCAAATTCTGATTTACCCCATCCACCAAATGCCCCCATAATAACGGGGTACTTAATACCTGTTATTTGAGTAATTTTTGTCTTCCAGATCATAATAAAATATAACCAGCTTTTTAAAACAAAAAGATAAATAAAAAAAAAAAATTTGAATTTAAAAATTCATTCATTATTTACTTCTTTTTATTGTATTCAGCAGGATTCCCCCCATCTTCAAGAAAATCAACGTATTTTTTCAGACTTTCTAAAAGCATATCACCAGCCATACCAAGTATACTCTCTTGTTCTGGGTTTTCGAATTCTGCCCACAACATTACTTTAGCTGAATCTCCTTTTGGAGTAAGAACGTATCCCATCTTACTGAAGGGTCCTCCTTCTATTTCCATTGAAATTTCTTTATTTTCATCTCTTACTATAACAGTTGAAATAATGTCTCCTACTGTGGTTTTTACAGAATATTTATCTGGTTCAATTGTAGTTAATTTTTTTACCGTAATATTCCACTTTTCTTCAAGAGTTTCATCATTCAAGATATCATAAATTTTCTTTGGAGATGAATTGATTTCTACTTTTCTTTCAATTTTAGCCAAAAATCTCACCTTTACAGGTTTAGTATATATTTATGTTGAAACTATATTTATATTTATCAGACCAGAAGGTTTGCTTTAAATATAATACAATCATTTTTAGTGATTAATTATCTAAAATGAAATTTTAAAAACATAAGGTAATCAGAAATATGGATTATGAAGATATTATTTTTGAAAAGAAAGATAGAATTGCTCGAATTACGATTAATCGACCTCAACGTTATAATGCATGTGCATTACAAACTGTCCATGAATTAATTGATGCTTTTAACCGGTGTATGGACAATGAAATTGGTGTAGTAGTATTTACAGGTGCAGGTGATAAAGCATTTTGTACAGGTGGTGATCAAACAACACGCGAGAAGGGCGGTTATACGGGAGAGTTTATGTTACCGTTGGAAGTAGGGTGGCAGCGGGTAACATTTTTAATCCGTACATTACCTAAACCAGTCATAGCTCGTGTGAATGGTTATGCGATTGGGGGCGGTCATGTATGGCATGTTAATTGTGATCTTAGTATTGCTGCAGAACATGCACAGTTTGGACAAGCAGGGCCACGTGTAGGTTCATTTGATCCTGGATATGGAACTGGTGATTTAATGCGTGCTGTAGGTATAAAACGTGCTAAGGAGATTTGGTTTCTTTGTCGACGTTATACAGCTCATCAAGCTATGGAAATGGGAATGGTAAATTCTGTTGTACCCTATAAAAAGTTAGATGAAGAAGTTGAACAATGGTGTCAAGAACTATTAGAAAAAAGTCCAACTGCATTGAAAATGCTGAAATACGCTTTTTTAGCTGAAACTGATGGAGTAACTGGCATTACTCAATTAGGCGTTGGTGGATTGTCTTTATACTATGGTACTGAAGAAGCTGTAGAGGGAAAAAATGCTTTTATTGAGAAACGAAAAGCAGATTTCAATCAATTTCGAAAAAAGTGAAATTTGTGGAAGTAAAAATCCGTAAAGCAACACCTAAAGATGCAAAAAATATATCTTATATTTGGGAAGTAATATGCGCTGAGATGATTTATACAGCAGTTGATAAACCTTTTACCACTCAACAAGAAAGAGAATATATCTCATCGCTATCTGAAAGGGAAGCCATTTTCGTTGCTGAAGTAAATAATAAGATTGTAGGGTTCCAATCCTTGGATCTTTGGTCCAAAATTCTTACCTCCTTTAAGCATGTTGGAGTCATTGGCACTTTTATCCTTCCTGACTTAAGGGGAACGGGGATTAGCTATGTTTTGGCAAACCACACTTTTAACTTTGCTCGTGCTAATGATTATACTAAAATTGTTATTTATATAAGAAAGGGAAATGAGAGAGCTATAAAATTTTATCAAAATTTAGGATTTATTATCAAAGGAGAATTAGAGGAGCAAGTAAATATTAATGGATATTTTGAAAATGAGGTGTTTATGGAAAAATTTCTATAATAATTTATTTTATTTTAACTCTTCACGTGCTATAATTAAATTCTGAATTTCAGAAGTTCCTCCTCCAATTTGGAAAAATTTTGCATCCCTCATATATCTCTCAACTGAATAATCATCAGTATATCCATCCCCACCATGAATCTGAATTGCTTCTGAGGTAATTTCTACTGCCGTTTTACTAGAGAAGGCTTTTGCCATGGAAGCTTCCTTGGTTATATCTGTATTCATTTCCTTTAATTGTGCAGCACTATAAGTTAATAATCGTGCTGCTCGTAATTTTGTAGCCATTTC
>JBHLKV010000182.1:0-5537 GCA_048886305.1 Candidatus Hodarchaeota archaeon | reverse complement strand
ACGATAATAAATAATTTTAAACAATTTAAAATGAAATTGAGTGAAATCGAAAAGATCATTATAAGTCATGGACATCTAGATCACTATGGAGGGTTGATACCTATAATTCCTGAATTGAAAGAAGGATGTGAGATTTATTTGAGTCCAATCTGCTTTAATAAATCTTATTATGTACATACCAAATCTGGAGAAGAGCTTTCTTCTAAAGATTTTGGTACTTCATTAAAGGACCTAAAAAAAGAAGGAAAAGTTAAATATTACAGAAGAACGCCACTTAATAGAAATATTGTTTACAATCGTGCAATCGAAAACAATGTAGAAATAATTGAAACTAGTAAACCTGAGAAATTGTGTGAAGGGACAATTTTAAGTGGAGAAATTCAAATTTTTAACGAGACTGAGCTTCCAAAAGGACTTTATTTAGCAAAGAATAAAATGGAATATGAAAAACATACCTATAGAGAAGAGATTGCGTTATATATCAATGTTAAAGATAAGGGCTTGGTAATTATTACTGGATGTAGTCATACTGGAATCATTAATATAATAAAGCATGGTCAAAAAATAACAGGAATAAATAAAATATATGCTCTCATCGGAGGATTTCATAAGGAACGTGATAAAAGTGAAAACATTGAAAAGATTGTATCATTTATTGAAGATTTAAACCCAGAAATAACATGTGGTATGCATTGTACTGGCTTTGAGTTCAATAGATTAATGTCTCGACATCCTTCTCATGTAATTGGTGTAATAGGAACAGAATTTCATCTATGATTAGTCTTAAAAGATAAATTACTAGACAAAAATTTAAATACTTATTTTTCCTTTTAAAAGAAAGACGAGTGAGATATGGAGCTGACGGTGGGTTTAACCTGCTGAGGAACCTCGCCCCACTCTCCAAGCAAGGTGTAGAGAACTACTGCGGTGAGAACCGTATTTTAGCTACTGAAACGGTACTGCCTTCATACAGATATTAATGATTTGGATATAAGCTAAAGAAATTGTAGGAAGGAATGGTTGAAACGAGCTAAAACCTTGGTGCAAGGCCAAATGAAAGCAATGAGTACTCTGGAGCGAGCTTTAGGTAGGCCGCTTAGTTTGATGCTCCAACTGTTCTCCGGTGACGGACACAGTACAGAAGGGCGAGTATATATCTCAAGCGTCTATTTACTTAATTTTAAAATATACCCTAAATTTCTTTATTTCAGAAATGAAAGTAGAATATCGAGAAGCTAAAAGCATCATAACTAAAAGTAATATTCCATCAATTGATTTTGTAATAAATCCCTATATTGGTTGTCAACATGGTTGTATTTATTGTTACGCTGAATTTATGATCAGATTTACTGGTCATAAAGGAGATAAATGGGGTCACTTTTTAGATATCAAAAACTTTAATCTGAATCAAATAAAACCACAGAAGTATGATGGTAAGCGGATTTTACTAAGTTCGGTAACAGATCCATATATTCCATTAGAAAAAAAATATCAAAACACACGGAAAATATTGGAAAGGCTTGTTGGAACTAATGCCGAAATCTCTATTTTGACAAAATCGAAATTAGTTGTCAGAGATATTGATTTATTTAAAAGATTTAAAAATATTAAAGTGGGCATTTCAATTAGTACATTAAATAATGATTTTGCGAGAATAATTGAACGAGCAGCTTCCAAACCTACTGAACGATTGGAAGCTATAAAGAAAGTCTCTGAAGCGGGAATTCAGACTTATACTTTTATCTCACCTTTTTTTCCTGAAATTACGGATTTCAAAGCAATTATTGAACACACTCTAGATTATACAGATCAATATAGCTTTGAAAATCTAAATTTTAGACCTCATAATATTCCACGAATTATGAGAATAATTAAGGAACATTATCCAAATTTAATTTCAAAATATAAAGAAATTCAAAAAGATCGCAGTTTTTGGGATATCATTGAGGAAAACATCAAACAATATTGCGAAGAAATGAAGCTCAATTATAGTATTGAATTTCATCATGGAGGATTTTCAAAAAGTTAATCATTCATAAATCAAAATTAATTGATTATAAATTATGGAGAAAATAAATCTTATTGAGGGATCTGTTCAAGAAACGATGTTAGGCCCATTATGGGCACGAGCAAAATTTAGTAAGTTATATCCTAATATATTGAATGATCAAAAAGCTTATGAAATAATTGAAAAATTGGAGTATGATTTTTCAAAAGTACAAGAATACCTTGGAGAATGGCGAGGAATTGGGCTTTTAATTAGAGCAAAAAATTTTGACAATGAACTAAAAAAATATATAGAAAGATTTCCATACGCAACAATAATAAATATTGGAGCGGGTTTAGATACAACCTTCTTTCGAGTAGATAATGGTAAGATTAATTGGTATGATTTAGACCTACCTGATGCAATTAAATTTCGTAGGCAATTCTTACCAGAACCAAAAAGGTGTACATATATCTCAAAGTCTGCCCTTGATTATTCTTGGTTTGATGAAATAGATTTTGATAATATCAAGGGATTATTCTTAATTGCTGGAGGATTTATCTATTACTTCCAAGAAAGTGAGATTTCCGCATTCTTTAGAGCTTTAGCTGAAAAATTCCCCGATGGAGAATTAGTATTTGATTGTATATCAAATTTGGCTATTAAAGTTGCTCACAAAAGGGCAAAAAAAAGAGGAGCAGAAATACCTTTTTGGCATATAGGTATTGCTGACCCGGTTAAAAAAATGGCAGAATGGTCCAATAAAATTAAAGTAATTGATTGGTATACTATGTTTTCACAAATTGGAATTAATCCAAATTGGAATAAAAAAACTATAAAAATGGTAAAAGTTGCGGAACGATTTAAAACAGCAAAAATAGTTCATGTAAAATTTCTTAAATAATTTAAGGCTTATTTTTTAGGGTATCCACAAACAGAACATTTCCATTCATAAGGTAAATCTACTTTTTCTTCATTGCCACATTCTAAACATACCCAAGTTGCTTTTTCTCTTTTTGAAATTCTTTCTTCTTTTGCAATAATAGGTTTTCGTTTGAAATACTCTTTAGAACGTTTACAAGCTGGGCACTTCCAATTGTCTGGTAATTTATCTAATACTACTTCAAATCCACATTCCATGCAAATCCAAATCGTTTTTTCTTTTTTTCTTAATAAGAGATCCCTTTTAGTAAGATCAAAAATTTCTTTTTTAAAGTATAATTTAAGATGACCACAAATCGGACAATTAAAATCGTCATCTAATTCGTCCAAAATTATTTCATATCCACATTCCATACATTTCCAAACAATAATTTCATTCTTCTGAAATATTATGTTATCTTGGATTAATTTTAAAAGAGTTTTAAAGCGTTGTAGGTAATTTCTTTTGATTTGAGAAATCTCTTCTAATCTAGATGCTATATCAGTATATCTTTCACTATTAGCAATATCAATAATATTTTGATATAGTGGAACTCCAATATTCTCTATTTCTTTCACAGCGGATTCTAAATTTTCTTCAATTGTACCATAAGTAATAGGGCTTTCAATTTCTACTCTTACATTTTCAATTATTCCTTCCTTTTTGAATTGTTCTAACATAGTAAAAATCCAGTATGCATGTTCTTTTACACGCTCTGCAATTTCTATTAAATTTGCAAATATTAAAGGAAACTCCTCTTTTTGAGCAATTATAGCAAAAATCTCATACTTAGTTTTCTTTTGAGCTTCATGAATAAATGCCTTCATTAAATTTATAGCTGTTTTTTTCATAATTAAAAAGTAAAAAAAGATTATATTATTATTTTGTTGTTTTCAATGGTACTTTTCTTTTTTAAAGTTTTTTTAATAAGGTTCCTATGTCAGTAGGCATAAAAATCACGATTTTTTGAGATGGTTCATGCGAAATATCTAGGATTGTCTGTAATGTTCTTAATTGAATAGCAGCTGGAGTTTGTGATAACATTTCTGCTGCTTGTGCTATATTTTTCGCAGATTCAAGTTCACCTTCTGAGGCAATTATTGAAGCTCGTTTTTCTCTTTCTTTTTCAGCCTCAACAGCCATGGCACGTTTCATAGTCTGGGGTAATTCAATTTGTTGTATTTTAATTTGACTGATTTCGATACCCCAGTCTCTTGTTTCTTCATCTACTACTTTTCTAATTTCTTGTGAAATTTTTTCTCGTTGTGTTAGAATTTCATCTAATGCCATACTTCCAATAACATCTCTTAATGCACCTTGAGTATAGTTAAAAACTGCTCTCATAAAATTTTCAATTTTTGTTGTAGCATATTGAGGATTTATAACTTTATAAAATACACTTGTATCGGCGGTAATTGGTATATTATCTTTTGTAATAATGTCTTGTTTAGAGATATCTAAGGTTTTAATTCTTAAATCAATCGACATTGATTTTTCAATAAACGGGAATTTATATACAATCCCAGGTCCTACAGTTCTTTTATATTTTCCAAATCGAAAGATTATTAAGCGTTTATATTCAGTCACGGTTCTAAGTCCTGAAATGATTATGAGGAAAATGATAGCTGCCACAATACCAATTAATACACCTACTATAATACCTATCTCAGAAATTTCAATCCCTCCATAACGTTTTTTTTAATAAAAGTAACTTTAAGCTAATTATATTTTTTTTCCTATATAATATTGCTTTTATAAAAATAGATCATTAACATAGAAGGTATTTTTGTAATTCCCATTGTTTTTCATTGTCATTTGATTTCGCGATTTCATACCCTTGAAGTTCAGCATATTTTATGTCTAAATAAATATCTCGGAATTCTTTTCCTAAAACCTTTTTTATAAATTCACTATCTTCAAATGCGTTTAATGATTCTTCTAAACTTTCAGGGAGTTTTTTGATCCCCAATTTTTCCCTTTCCTCATTAGTTAAATTATCAACATTTTTAGTTGTTGGTGTATTTGGTTCGATCTTATTTTTTATTCCATCTATACCAGCAGCAAGTAATATTGCACTGCCAAGATAGATATTCATAGCTCCATCTCCCGCTCTGTATTCAATACGAGCAGATTTTTCATAACCTGGTACGCGAATTAGTGCTGTTCTATTACCTATTCCCCAAGAACTATATACTGGAGCCTCATGATTAGGAATTAAACGTTTGTAAGAATTAGTAGTAGGATTTAATATGGCAGAAATTGCATATAAGTGTTTTTGAATTCCACCGATATAATATCTAAGAATGTCACTTATCCCTTTTTCTTTATCAACAAAAAGATTTTCTCCATTTTTTGAAAGGAATTGATGAATATGAAGCCCATTGCCAGCTAATTCTGGAAAAGGTTTAGGCATATAGGTACAAATAAGATCTTGATGAAATGCTTTTATTTTTGTAATCATCTTAGTTGTTTGAACACTATCCGCTTGACGTAAAGCATCATCAGTGGTTAATTCCACTTCTTGTTGACCAAAACCAAATTCATGGTGGAAAATTTTGACGCCGATACCCATTTGAATTATTTCATCAATAATAAGACGACGTAAATCCTGGAAGGGATCTTTTGGAA
>JBHLKV010000181.1:0-5586 GCA_048886305.1 Candidatus Hodarchaeota archaeon | reverse complement strand
TTGACACCCGCTCTATTTACTTCATTAAAAATAGTTGGTTCACGAGGCATTCCCATTAATATTTTATGTTCAAGTGCTCCTGGTAATAAAGCTTGCCAAATCGCATCCTTTCTATGTGTAATTTTCTTTACTTCAAAAACAGGTTCCTCTCTGATTGTGTCATATGTTTCAGTCAGATCAACAAATGGACCTTCAGAGTGTTTTTCTTCCAAGTAAACACGTCCTTCTAATACAAATTCAGCTTCAGCAGGTATTAAAAGATCAACGGAATTTGCTTTTACAATATTGATAGGTTCTAATGCATTAGCAATATATAATTCATCAACTCCAATGTTCACAGAAGTAGCCCCTGCAATCAGAATATTTGGAGTATTGCCAATACAAAAGGCCACCTCTAATTCACCATTTTTTTCTAGAAATGTATGAAAATGTCGTCCTCTTACAATTCGAGTAGAAAATTTATCTTTAGAAAACTGCATTGCTCTATGAAAATCCATATTTTGACCATAATCAGGATCTCTTGTTATAACCACTGCCGAGCTAATGTAATTTCCTCCGTCTTTTTCGCAGTGAAACAATATTGGTAATTTATCTAAATCTACATTTGATTCGATTACTTCCTGACAAGGAGCTTTTGATATAATTTCAGGTTCTGAGTGTTCCCTTATTGCTCTAGAAAGCATAGGTATGAGATCAGCGGGTGAAACACCAAAATAAGACGCAATTACATCCTTAGTGCATATCATATTGCCAACTACCCGAAATTCGGATTCTCTAACATTATTGAACATTACTGGAGTTGGTTCTATTTCCTTTAGAATTCCAGAGATCTCCAATTTCTTCGAAACTTCAACATCTACTTTTCGTAGAAATCCATCTTCATCAATTTTTTTTAAATATTCTCTAAATCCCATAAAATTCATCTTTTAAACTTCTTTATTATAATAAATTATCAACATTATTGATTTCTATTAGAAGAGTTATAGAAACACATTTTATAAATCTAAAGGTTTTCACCATCCTCTATTTTTTTTAGAATTTCTTTTGCATAATCAACTCTAATCTTTTTATCTTCGACTAATTTTCTAGCAACTTTCTCAATTAATTCATCAGGGATACCAGCAATTTTAGCAATGTTTCGAGAATGCAAAGCCATATGACCTTTTTGAATCCCTTCAGAAGCTAGGGCTCTTAAAGCAGCAACATTTTGGGCAAGCCCTAAAGCTGCTGCGATTTGGGAAAGTTCTTCAGCACTCTTAACATTTAAAATTTTTAAAGCTATACGGGCCATTGGGTGGATATTTGTCATACCACCAATAATTCCAAGAGCTAAAGGAATTTCTATTTCTCCCACCAAATTTCCTTCTGAATTAACTCTGAATTTTGTTAATGGAGAATATCTTCCTTTTAAAGAGGCATACGCATGAGCCCCTGCTTCAATTGCTCTTGTATCATTTCCTGTTGCTAGACTTAAAGCAACGATACCATTCATTATACCTTTGTTATGAGTAGTTGCTCTATAAGGATCTACTAAAGCAAATTCATATGCATTTAAGATTCCTTCTATAATTTCTTTTCCACCTAGCAACTCTTTATCAAAAGTGGCTTTACTTCTAGCTAAGCGATGGGTAGCTAAATTGGATACAATTCGGAGATAAATCTTTCCTCCACAGATTTCTTCTATATAAGGAGTAATAGCCTCAGCCATAGTATTTACTACATTAGCTCCCATTGCATCCAGTACATTTACTAATAAATGAAGAATAATCATTTTTCCTTTATTAGTATTAATTTCTCTTATCTCTATATCTTGAGCCCCACCACCTAACCTATTTAATACTGGATCCTGCTCATTAGCTATTTTTAAAAGCTGTTTTTTATTCTCTTCAAGAGCTTTTTTAGCTAGTTCAATATCCTTTACTTTTGTTAATTGAATCTGAGAAATCATTATTGATTTTACTTCTTCTGAGTGAAATCCACCGTGTTTTCGGGCCATCTTTGCAGCATTTGAGGCAGCAGCAACCACAGAAGGCTCTTCTATAACCATAGGGATAATATAATCTTTATCATTTATTTTAAAATTAAAAGCAAGACCAAATGGTAATTGATAACTTCCTATCACGTTTTCAATTAATGTATCAATCTGGGTCGGAGTGAAGTAGCCTAGTTCCTTTAATATTTCCACTTCCTCTGGATTTAAATTAACTAATTTAGATAATAATTTTATACGCTCATTCATTGATAACTTATAAAACCCAGAAATGTCTGAATGGAATTTCTTCATTATCAATTCACCAATTTAAAGACTAATAAATTTTATTAAATCTTTTTGTAATTCTTTTGCAAAGACAGATATTTATGATATAACAGTTAATCAATATAAGAATTTGAGTTAATATATGTGGTGAACAGGAATAGGTATATAAACAGGAATCCAGTTTAATAACCCTTTTACATTTATATTTTCTTCATATTCATTTTCAACTCTTCTAATTTCGTATTCTAAGGAATTACCCTTGTTAACATGACCTGCAACTCTTACATATCCTTTATTTAAATAACTAAGATCATTATTATTGTGAGCAACTGGTTCCGTTGTCAATACAGCAAATAGAGGGAAAAATCTCTTATGAAATCCTGAGTGTCCCTTAGGACAGTGATCCAAACCCTTAATATTTGGAATAATACATCCCTCATCACAAAAATGAAGTGTAAAACCTCTATTGTTATTTTTTTTGTGTTCAGCTATTTGTCCTAATAAAACTATTGGTTTAACATCGCCATTTTTTATTAGTTCGTATTCTAAAACACTTTTCTTTTTCTTTAAGTGAATATAGTCATTTATTTTTGGTCCTTTTTGAACAATTTCTTTAAATCGATCTTGAACCCTTAAAAGACCAGAAATGCAAGTGGCACCTGAACCATAAGATCCAAAATAAATTATATCATTAACATGAGTATGATTTTCGAGAAGAAAAACTATCTGAGCCCAAACACTAGCGTTGTACATGTTTCCAAAATGCATAGGAACTCGTAGTTGCGGTAATACTCTTGCTTTTACATTCGTATTCAACCAATTTGAAAGGCTTTCTAATGTTGCAGAGGTAAAACCTCTTTCATTAAGTTTAAGATAAATATATTCTGGAAGGACGGAAACATCATGTAAGAAAGAATCGATTTTTTTCAAAATTGAAGATCTAAATTTATGGCGTTCAAATCTTGGTAAATCACTAATATGCTTTATCCAACGTTTTAAGATGATTTGCTGCATGCATTTTAATGGTAATTTAGAATATGGAGCATGGAATGAGTAAAAATCAGCATGAAAATCCCCAATATTGTTAATCAAATCATCATACGCCTTTAATTGGAAGTCAAGATATGAGTCTTGAGAATATCTTCCAAATGCTCTTGCATTTTTATCATTAGGAGGTCTAAAAAAGTCATTTACATTTCCAGAGACTTTTCCAAATCTCTCACTAAATATAGCGATACGTGGATGTCTTGATATTACAAGTGCGATAGCTCCTGAACCTTGTGTTGGCTCTCCGGGTGAACCGAGATGATATGACGAAATATCAGCACTTATAATAAGAGCTTTGTTTATAATTTGTTTTTCAATCATACCTATTGCATTAAGAATTGCCAGCGTACCGCCTGCACAAGCGTTATAAACATCCATTGTAACCGCATTGGCCGATATGCTCAACATTTCAGCAAAAATATTCGATATACTCTTCGCAGCATATACTTCTGTTTCTGTACCAACAAAAAGGGCATCTATATCCTTTGGATTAATGTTTCCTCTCATTAATGCGTTATATCCTGCTTTTAATCCTAGAGAGACAATATCTTCATCGACCTCTGGGACTCTCATCTCCTTGGATAAAAGTCCTTTATTATACTTGTCTGGATCAACCTGCCTTTTTAATGCAAGATCTTTTAATTTCACATAAGATCTTGGTGCATGAAAACCAATTGAATCAATACCTATGTCTCCAAATAAATGTTCATCACTTATCATTACTATTATTGCTCGTTTTTATGTACAACGCTTTTAAATTCGAAATAAAGTCGAATTTTTTGTTTTGATTAAATAAATTTTTATTAAACTTTAAATTCGTTTTATTAAAATTTTTAAAGAACCTACCGTTAAATATCTTTTCTTTTTATTCTCAGACTCTTAAGAATATCAATAGTTCATAATATCATCAATATTGAAAATGCAAATTCTAACAAAACATTAAATAGGGATAATAACATGAAATTAGTTAGGATTTCGAATAACTCTTAGTAGATAGTTGTGATTCAGGTTATACATGAATCAAATGGAAACTTCTTCTCCAAATTTTCATTTTAACTTATGTTTTTAAAGATTGGTTTATCATAAAATTATATATGAATTAATCATATTCTTATTTGTAGTAAAAGGTAAATTTAGGTAAAAATTTTGGAAGAATTAAAAAACATAGATAGAGAGAAATTACCTAAGCATATTGGTTTAATTCTCGATGGGAATCGCCGTTGGGCAAGAGAAAATAACATGGCAAGTCATTTAGGTCATCTAGTAGGATATAGAACATTAAGGGAGAGATTATTTGACTTCTTTGATGCTGGGATTCGATACCTAACAATATATGCCCTCTCACTTGAAAATGCGAGAAAGAGGAGTCCTGAAGAGTTAAATTACATATATAAGATTATGTTAAAAGCTGTTGATACCGTTATAAAGGAATCAATAATAAGAGAAGAGAATATAAAGATAAATGTTATTGGTAGATTATCTGTATTGCCTAAAGATGTACAGGAAAAGATTGAAGAGTTAAATAAATTTACAAAAGACCATAATCATGCTTTTTTGAATGTGTGCATTATGTATGACGGGCAAGAAGAAATCGTTGATGCTGTAAAAAAGATTATTAAAGATAATGTCAATGAAGAACATATTGATCGAGAGTTAATTAAAAACTATCTCTATACTAATAATTTTCCAGAATTAGATTACATAATCAGAACTGGAATGGAAGACGGTGCTAGAATTTCAGGCTTTTTATTGTGGGATGCTTCCTATGCAGAATTTAAATTTCGATCTGACTACTGGCCTGATTATAGTAGAGAAATGCTTATTGAAGATCTAAAAGACTACATTAAGCGAGTTAGGCGAAAAGGAAAGTAAAACCACTTTAATGGAATATTGAGTTTTTATATCAGACTATTTATTAAAAATTATTAATATTAAATATTTAATATAGTAAAAAAGAATAAATCGTTAACTATGTCAAATACAAGTAACGTTATTACGTTAAATATTACACACTTTCCCCAAAATCTTATTATACCTAATGTAGCCAATGTTGTTTCAATACAAGCAATAAACAATTCAAATAAAAAGGAAAATTACCAGTTTACCTTTGAAGGAGAAAATTTAAATATTGATGTTAAACCGGATGAATTAAATGGACAAGTCGAATTTGGACCTGGAGAGACTAAAAATATAGAATTGAGATTAACTCCTACTGCTGATGGTTATGGAAAATTAACTATTAATGCTAATTGGTTAAAAATCGTTCAATACACAGTTAAAGT
>JBHLKV010000180.1:0-5595 GCA_048886305.1 Candidatus Hodarchaeota archaeon | reverse complement strand
ATTAATACTTGTACAAAATAGTCTCCAATTAGAACTATTCCCAACATCATCTATAGAAATTTCTTTATAAGGTCCAGTTTTATCCCATTCCAAAAAGGTGTGTGGATCTGCTGATGAGATGTTATAACAATTCGTAACAGTCCACGTATCAGAAATTGTAAAATTTAGAATGAAGTCAGTAAAATTACTACTAAACACCTCTACTGCTTGGTTTACTTCCCAATTAACATCTGAACCAAGCTGAATTGTAAAATTTGTTGTGGCTTTTAAATCAGTTTTGATATATTTTACTGAAATATTGTATATTGTCCAAGATACATCCCAATAATCAGTAGTTACATCTAATATCAATTTTCCATCTGATCTTGGTGTTAAAATCTGCGTGTTAACCCATTGACCATTGTAAATCGTATTATTAACATCTTTGACAGCAGTTCCATTAATTTTCAATCCTACATTTGATGGCTTTATAGTAAAATTTCCCGATGGTGTAACTCCAATTTTTACAGTATAATCTACAGTGTCGCCTGAATCTGTAGTAAGCAGCCAATTTGGAGAACTAAAATGATAAGCGAAGGAATTATCATCATCATTCTCACCATCTAACTCATAGTTCCATCCAACAGCTCCCGCACCTACAACTAAACCAATATACCATGTGTTATTATCTGTATGTGAATTATTTAAAAACGAATCTTCAGAAATAGGAAAAGTAAAATTCACCCAATGGGCTCCTGATACGCCTGGAGTGGAAATATTTAGTACTTTATAGTGGTTCGGATTGTATGGATTTCCATAAGGTTGATTGATACCAAAAGTACTATTCCACGTTGAATTATGAAGACGAACGGCTACAATAGGATCTCCAGCAGTTACGTTAAGGTGAAATGAAGCATTCGTTAAATAACAGTTTGAAGGTACAGCAAAGGATGTTGCAAGTCGGTTTATCTCTAAAGGTAATTGACCTCTTTTATTATATGTTTGAGAGTAAATAGTTTCACCATTTGAAAATCCAAATTTTGCTGTATAGTCTACTGTATCGCCTGAATCACTAGTAAGCAACCAATTAGGAGAAATGTAATGATAAGCCAACGAATTATCATCATCTTCATTTTCACCATCTAATTCATAGCACCATCCAACAGATCCCGCACCTACAGTAAGACCAATATACCATGAGTTATTATCTGTCCTTGAGTTATTCAAATAAGTCTCTTCAGAAATATTGAATGTAAAATTGACCCAACCAGCTCCCGATACTCCTGGGGTGGAAATATTTATTACTCTATAGTGATCTGGATTGTATGGATTTCCATAAGGTTGATTGATACCAAGAGTATTATTCCAAGTTGAGTTGTGAAGACGAACAGCTACAATAGGATTTCCAGCAATTATATTAAAATAAAATGAAGCATTCCTTAAATAACAGTTTGAAGGTATTGTAAAGGATGTTGCAAGTCGGTTAGTTTCTAAAAGTAATTGACCTCTTTTATTATATGATTGAAGATAGAAATTTTCATCAGGAGCCTTTATATTTCCCATTGTAATATTCACAAAACTAGCATTGAACTCTTGATTTGGAGGTGCCGGGATTTCTAATAGATTTTTAGAATTATTCATATTATAATTTAAATTTGAACTATAACTCATTCCAGCTGTTAGATTGACTGGATCTACAGTTCTTGAAATTACATTATCATATTCCGAAGATTTAACGGAATTTTGAATAAAATAATTATTCCTGTTATTAGAATTATTAATTAATAATAAGACTAATAAAATTAATGTCAAATTTTGAAGAATTCTTTTATAAATTGATTTCATTTAGATTAAATCATCTCTTTTTTTTTTAAATACAATTCGATTTCTATTATTTAATTCTAATTTTCTTTATTTTAAATTTTATCTAAATGTAGAAATCGTCATGAAAAACATACAAAAAAGTAAAAGTTTTTCACAATTCTCAAGATTATATATAAATCAAGAATTAGAATAGACAAAAAAAAGGAAATAAAAAAAGCTTAAAAGTGTCAAATACTCTAAAGATATAAGAATTTATAGATTTAAGAATATGCTGAAGTCACTTAATTAATCTTGATTAATGATTGATATGAAAAGTACAGATGCTAAAGTTAGTCGAGTAATAGTTGGTAAAGTTGAGCCCGATGAGGATCTTATTGATGCCATCACGAAATTAGTAAAAGAATACAATATTAAAGCTGGTTTTCTAAATTGCATAGGTGCTTTCAAGAAATTCACTATTGGATACTTTGATCTAAATAAAAAAGAATATAAATTGGAAACTTTCGATGAAAATGTTGAATTAGTCTCGTGTATTGGAAATATTGCTTATAGAAATGGAGAACCAATAATTCATGCTCATGTGTCTGTTGGAAGACCGGATTTCAGTATTATTGGAGGACACCTTGCTCAACCAAGTATTATTTCTGTAACAGGAGAAATTTATGTTATTGAGATTGATCAAAAATTAACCCGTTCATTAAACTCTCAATTTAACTTATTGCTATTGAACATATAAATAAGAACTTACCTCATAAAAAAAATGCCGGATAATTCAGATATAATTGGGGAATATAGAGGTTTTGTAAAAAATAAGGTAGTCACTGCCTTATTACAGTCTTATTTAGATAATCTTGATTATGATGGAATGAAATCTATTTTAAAAGAAGCAGGTTTGATCCATTTGAAGGATATGAGAGATGTTGATCCTAATGGTACAATCGATTTCTTTTCTTTTAAAAAAATTATTGCTGCTCAAAATTGTCTATTATTCGACTCTAACGAATTACTCTTTGAGATTGGGAAGAAATTTTCATTTTATTTATTTCCATTCGGGAAAAAATTTGATGAGATAATAGAAGAGATCAATCAATTAATCTTGACAGATTGGAAAGTTGAGATCTTAGAAAAGCTTGACGATTTAGTTTTAGTAAAAGTTGAAAAATGTATTTTTTGTTCTGAAATAGGTGTATCTTGCGATTTATTTAAAGGTTTTATTATTCATTCCTTAGAAAAAACATTAACAACAGATTATAGAATAGCTTACCATGGAACAATGGAAAATGTACATGATCCTCACCATAATAGTTTTGTTTTAAAATTAAAAATTGAAAAAAGTATTAAATAAAGATAAAAACAATATATAAATTGCATAATGACAACAGAAGAAGTTAAAGAGTTACGAGAATTCGTATTTAAAATTGTTATGCTCGGTAGTGCTGCCGTAGGTAAGACGTCATTGATTAATATGTATTGTGAAGGAGCCTTTCAGGAAGATTACAAACCTACTTTAGGAGCGAATATCGTACGTAAAGATGTAAGTTTGGATAATTTAAATGCAAAAGTAAGACTTATTATGTGGGATTTAGCCGGGCAAGAAAAATACAACGTTATAAGATCAATGTATTTCCAAGGTTGTGTTGGGGCTCTGCTTGTTTATGATGTCACACGGTATAACACATTTGATAGTATTAATTCCAAATGGTTAAAGGATTTTAAAAGATATGTAAAAAAAGAAGGGGCATATATTTTAATTGGAAATAAAACAGATTTAAAGGAGCAGAGGGCTGTTACCACTGAAAAAGGAAAAAAATTAGCAGAAGAAATTAATGCAAGTGAATTTGTTGAGACAAGTGCTAAGTTAGGGGAAAACATCGAAGAAGCATTCTCACTTCTAGTTCACCAAATTTTGAAAAACCATGGTGTCAAGGTTTAGAAAATCTCAATAGTTCAATCTTATTTTCTTATTATTAAGCATTCTTATAAAAAACGAACTATTTAAAAAAGATTAAATAAGTGAATAAATTATGAAAGAACTATCTCAAAATCTATCTAAGGCTCCAAAATCTAAGATAAGAGAATTGTTTGATATAGCTTTAGGAAAATCAGATGTGATAAGCCTTGGAATTGGTCAACCTGATTTTCCGACCCCCGAACCAGCAATTCGAGGAACAATTGAAGCCCTAAAAAAAGGAATTACCTCCTATGCACCTACGAGAGGTCTTCCTGAATTATTAGAATTAATTGAAAGCAAATTAAAAAATTTTAATAACATAGAAACTAATTGGAAAGAGAATATCATAGTAACTAATGGTGGGAGCCAAGCTCTATGCCTTACATATGCATCATTGTTTAATCCTGGAGATGAGTTAATTATACTTTCTCCAAATTTCCTCTCATATTTTTATATTGCATCCTTTTTCGGGGTGAAAGTAGTCGAAATTGAACGAAATCCCGATTTTAGTCCAAATTTTGAGAAACTAGAAAAAGCGATTACAGAGAAAACTAAAGCAATTATAATCAATTCACCAAATAATCCCACAGGATATGCATTTAGTTCGAAAGAACTTAAAGAAATTGTTAATATAATCGAAGGTAATGATTTATTTTTAATATCAGATGAAGTATATGAAAATTATCTTTATGATGGTTTGAAACATTTAAGTCCTGCCTCTTTTGACGAAATGTTTGATCGAACTATTACAACTAATGCCATGTCAAAATTGTTTTCTGCTACTGGTTTTAGGTTAGGATATGCTGTCGCTTCAAAAGAAATTATTAATTATATGGAAAAATTTCATCAATACACTGTTGCTGGCACTAACCATGCAGCACAATATGGTTTTATAGAAGCTTTAAAGATGGATCTTAAATTTTTCGAAAAGATCTTAAAAAGTTTTGATGAAAGACGAAATCTAGTTTATGATAGATTAAAAAATATTGGTTTTGATGTTGTTAAACCTCGTGGTGCTTTCTATGTAATGCCCTCATTAAAAAAGTTTAATATGACAGGATCAGAGTTCTCGACTAAAATCATGAAAACAAAGGGTGTTGCGGTTATACCTGGTGATACATTTGGTTCCTTCTCAAATTTTATGGTAAGGATATCTTATGCGACTGCCATAGATAAAATTAAAGAAGCTATGGATAGAATTGAAGAATTTATTAATGAGTTATAATTCTATAAAAGTTTATTATTGAGATATTAGATAATAGTAATGATAAACCTTTTTAAAGCCTAATTTTTCATATAGTCTATTTGCATTATGATTCTCTTCCTCAACTTGTAGCCACATATATTTAGCCTTATTTTTTACTGCCCAATTATCTATTAGTGTAAGAATCAATGAAGTTGCGAGTTTATTTCTTCTATGATCAGGAACAACAAGAAGATCAGAAAGATATATATACCCTTCAGGATTTAAAACTCCCATTAATGTACCTACAACTTTTTCGTTCATCTTCGAAATTATAAAGCATTTTTTAGAAATAAGGATTCGATTTACAATTTCATCAATTATTTTTTGTTGTTCTTTGTCTTTGTTCGTATATGTTGCTAATAAGTTTGAAAAGACATCTGTTCTACGATCATAGATTTCATAGTTATATTCCGTATTAATTTCGCTTCTATTAACTTCATTAATCTCAGAAAATAAAGCATTAGTATGAGAATCTTCTTTATATCCCCGGTCTTTCAAAATCGTATCTAAATTATCAGGTTTAAAGTAATCATGCATCATAAATATTGTTGGCAAACCATATGATTTATAAGCTTTCTCAACAATGGTCAAGTCT
>JBHLKV010000179.1:0-5676 GCA_048886305.1 Candidatus Hodarchaeota archaeon | reverse complement strand
GTTCTTGTTTCCTCACCATTATTAGGTATTTTTTTGAAACTATCAATTGGTAAAAAAGTTATTAAAACAGTATCAAAAACAATTGCAAAATTATCACCAAATAAAATTTTAAATAATAATATTGATCAAAACCAATTGACTAGTGATTTAAAAATATTAAAACAACATATTGCAGATAAAAATAAAACAGATGTAATTTCAGTAAAATCAACATTAGAAATTGACAAATACTCTAAATTGGCTATAGAAAATGCTTCCAACTTAATTTGTCCTGCACTTATCATGCAAGCAGGTAATGATAAAATAGTTGATAAAAATAAGACTAAAGAATTCTTTAATCAAGTAAAAAGTGAAGACAAGACATATAAAGAGTATCCTGGCTTTTTGCATGAATTATGGAATGAAAAAGGAAGATTTCAAGTATATCAAGACATGTTTGTATGGCTTGAAAAGCATTTAAAATAAATTAACTGGATGTTTGGAAGCCATTGCGGAAATTCAGAAATTTTATCCAGAGTTCTTTGATCTACCCAAACCATAGATAGAAACTTTAGATATTAGTCCTTGGATATAAATTAAATTATTAAAATTATAATAAATAGAATTAATTTCTATTAAAAACTAATAGACTTGTAGTATTTAATTCTTAATAAAGAATTATTATCATAATGTCTCAAAATAAACCTTTTGATAAGATCAAATTTAAAGATCTTACTCCAATGATGAAACATTGGTATTCTGTTAAAAAGAAATTTCCTCAATTTTTATTAGCTTATAGAATGGGAGATTTTTATGAGTTCTTCTACGATGATGCTGAAAAAATCTCTAAACTATTAGGTATAACCCTCACAAAACGAAAAATAGGAAATGATGCTTATCCATTAGCTGGAATTCCACATCATTCAGGTCATAATTATTTTAATAATCTCATGAATTTGGGCGAGACTTTAGTAATAGTCGATCAGTTAGAAGATCCTGCAACTGTGAAAGGAAGAATTGTCAAACGAGGCGTGACTCGAATATTATCTCCAGGTACGATTATTGAACCAAATATGTTGAAATCTAATGAAAATAACTATATTGCAGCAATGGTAAAGGAGAGAAAAGGTTTTGGTGTTGTGTTTGCAGATATATCTACCGGTGAGTTTGTTGCAACCGAGTTTTCAATAAAAGACCAAGATCCTCAAGAAAAACTGCTCAGTTTATTTTCTCAGTATGATCCTGTAGAATTAATAATACCTCCTGAAATGAAAAAAGATGAGAGATTATTTATTCTATTAACAGACCTGACAGAGGCTATAATTAAATCTTATGAGGAACATGTATTTTACTATGATGAAGCTTATGCACTACTTACTCGACATTTTAAGGTTTCTAATTTAAAAAGCTTTGGATTAGAGAATAATCAAATGGCTATTCAAGCTGCCGGTGGATTATTAGCCTTTTTAAAAGATACTCAACGAGATTTAATTCCTAATATCTTCAAAATCAACATCATACAAGAAAAGGAGATTCTCCACTTGGATTATGTAACACAAAGAAATTTAGAGTTAATTAATTCATTATGGGAAAAAGGAAAGGAAGCTACATTATATTCTATTTTTAACCTTACACATACACCTATGGGAGCACGTTTATTAAAAAAATTTATTCTCCAACCATTAACGAATATTGAAGAAATAAATCAAAGACTAAATATTGTACAAAAATTCAAAGATGATGTTTTCCTAAGATCCGATTTAAGAGAAGAATTAAAGATTGTAGGTGATCTTGAGAGATTTATTAACAGGATTAATTACATTGGTCGTACAAATGCCAGAGATTTAATAAATATCAAAAACTCTTTAGAAAAGATCCCTAAGATTAAGCAATTATTAGAAAAAGCAAAGATTCCTGAAATTTCTGAGTTTGTTGAAAAAATTGATACATTTGATAAAATTAAACTCCTAATTGAAGTAGCAATTAAAGATAATCCACCGACAACAGTGAGGGAAGGCAATATTATTAAGGATAAGTACAATGATGAAGTTGATCAACTTAGAGACATGATACACAATGGAAAGGGATATGTCTTACAATATGAAAAAGAGCAGAAAAAGAGGTGGAATCTAACCACAGGATTAAAAGTTGGGCATAATAATATCTTAGGATATTATATCGAAATTACCTTGCGAACTCTCAAATCCATCAGAAATGTACCAGAGGAGTATGTAGAACGAGCAACTCTTAAAAATGCCAAAAGATATACAACTAAAAAATTAAAAGAACTCGAAGAAAAAATAGTCAATGCGGAAGAAAAAATCAATGATTTAGAATATGAAATTTTTAATACTATACGTGAAAGTGTTGAAAAAGAGACCAAAAATATTCTTGAAACTGCAAAAAATATTGCTGTGATTGATGTTCTCTCAAGTTTTGCTGAAATCGCAGAGCAATACAATTATTGTAGACCAATCATTAATAATAACAATAAAATTATAGTTAAGGAAGGTCGGCATCCTGTAGTTGAACAGATAAACCTAGATGAGCAATTTATTCCAAACGATTGTTATTTAGATAATGATAATGACCAATTATTAATTATAACTGGTCCTAATATGGCAGGAAAAAGCACATATCTAAGGCAAGTGGCTTTAATATGCATTATTGCGCAAATGGGATGTTTTGTTCCAGCTAAATCTGCTACTCTTGGAATAATAGATCAAATTTTTACTCGAATCGGTGCCTCAGATGATCTTGCCAGAAAATTAAGTACTTTTATGATAGAAATGACAGAAACTGCCAAAATTCTTAATTATGCTACTCCAAACAGCCTTGTTATAATAGATGAGCTAGGAAGAGGCACAAGTACTAGTGATGGTCAAAGTATTGCAATGGCAACTTTAGAAAAACTTCATGACTTACAAGTTAAAACTCTTTTTAGTACACATTATCATCAATTAACTGAAATTAATTTACCGCGAGTAAAAAATTATCACTTAGATATTATTGAAAATGATGATGGGAGTATTAATTTTGTTAGAAAATTAAGACTTGGAAGCACAGATAAATCTTATGGCATTCATGTTGCTAAGTTAGCAGGAATTCCAGATGATGTAATTATAAGAGCATTTGAAATTTTAGAACAAATCGAAGAGAAAGATCCTTTTAAAAAAACGGTTCAAGAAAATGGGAATAATTTCAGTTCTATAAAACACCATAATAAGATCATCAGCGAAAAAAGACAAATATTAGAAAAATTAAATATTGAATTAGAGAACACTAAGGATGAGTTAACTAAACAAGAAACCATGTTAAGTGAAAAAGAAAAAATAATCAAGAAGAAGAGCTTTGAATTAGAAAAGTTGAAAACAAACCTAGAGAAATACACAGATAAAAAACAAAGTACTAAGAAAAAACTTGTTCAAACTACTCTCTTTAAACCAACAGTGTTAAAAGAAGAAGTGATAGATGAAAATTTAAAAGAGTTAATTGAATTATTAAAAGAACTTGATATAAATTCTCTTACTCCTATTGAGGCGCTTAAAAAATTAAGTGAACTTAAAGAAAGATTAGCACAATTTAAATCAAACTAAGACAACAGGTATAATAAAAACAATAATAGTGAGGTAAACGTAATATATAGTTACTAATGATACAAGTATGATTCTATAAAGGCTCTTCCTCTTTTCATCTTTAATATTTTCAATAAAGATTAATAATAACAATCCTATGAACATTAAATGGGATGGCTGCAAAGCTTTCCATAATATTGAATCAAATATTAATAAGCCTTTTATTTCAGTATCACTATAACCCCAATTTTTCACCATTTGAAAAAAATAGTCGGGGAAAATTATATATGGAATAAACATAATAGCAAAAGGAATTAAAAAATATAAAAGATCCTTTAGCTTTACTTTTTTGATGATTAGTAATAAAGGAAGAAAGAGTACAGCAGTTATTTTAAAAGTCGCAAGTACGAATAAAATGCCTGCATTCCATTTTTTATCTTTTTCTATGTAATAATAGGACATAAACAAGAAAAAAGCTATTAAAAAGTTTACATTATGGTAGTATGCATCTATACTATAGCCAACTGTACCAAGAATGTAAAATATTAGTAAATTCTTCTTTTCTGTAAACAATTTCGGGGACTCTTTTATTATTGCTATTGATAATATCAACCTTAAAATATCCCATAGATACACTCCAACAATAAAAGGAAGGATATAAATGGGGAAAAATAGGAAATACCAAAAATATAGATAATAAGGAGGCCAATCAGAAATTTCAACATCATCATAAAAATGAATCAATCCATTGTCCATTCCTTCTAATAGAATTTTGAAATCGATATCTTTTGTTTCTTTAATCCAAGCAGATATATCAATAAAATATAACAGAATTCTTAAAATGATTAGCGAAAGTGTAATAATTGTAAGAATATAGATGAAATATTTGTGTAGCGGATAACTTTTCTTATTATTAATTGTAGGGTTCATAATTTACATTATACAATAGATTAATATTATGTATTAAAGGAAATTTAAAAGAGTTACTTAGGAAAAATTAAATAAAAAGTATACTGATATTTTTAAAGATATATTTTTATTTAACAGAGTTCTAATTTTTAAATTCAAGTTAATGAAAAATATATATAATTTATAAAACTATGAAGTTTTGAAAAAAATTGAACAACGAAAAAATCAGCAAAATTAAGGATTATGAAAAGATAGCTGCAGGAGAGGTTGTCGAAAGACCTGCGAATGTTGTGAAGGAGTTAATAGAAAATAGTATAGATGCTGGAGCTAAAGAAATAAGAATTATTATTAAAAAAGCAGGAAAAACACTAATTCAAGTTATAGACGATGGTATAGGCATTCCCCCAAATGATATGGAACTTGCCTTTGAACGATATACAAGTAGTAAAATTCATAGCTTTGATGATTTGGAGGAGCTTTCAACTTTAGGATTTAGAGGAGAAGCATTAGCTAGTATAGCAGCAGTAAGTCAGATTGAAATTATTTCAAGAATAAAAGAGAATGAGAGAGGATTGCAGTTATACATAGAAGGTGGTAAAGTTTTAAGAAAGAAAGAAATTTCATGTCCCATTGGAACAAATATTAAAGTTAAAAATTTATTTTATAATATTCCGGCAAGAAAAAAATTCCTTAAAAAAGATTATACCGAATTAGGACATATTACAGACATTATACAAAGATATTCATTGGCTTATCCTGACTATCATATTATTTATCAACATAACGATTTAACCATTTTGAATTGCCCTGCTTCCAATGATTTAAAAACAACAGTTTTTCATATTTACGGGAAAAATATTGCCAAATTTATGGAATATATTAATTATTCTGAAAAGGGAGAACTATTTAAAATATATGGATTAATAGGTTACCCTCAAATTTCTAAAAAAGACAGAACAATATCTAGTTTCTTTCTAAATCATAGGTATATTATTAGTGATATTATATTCCGAGCAATTAAAGAAGCATTTAAAGGTACTTTAATGATAAATAAGAATCCATTTTTCGTACTATTCTTAGAGATAAATCCTTCATCTATAGATTTTAATATTCACCCGAAAAAGCTTCATATTAGGTTTGAAAGAGAAGATTATGTGTATAATAAAGTTTATAACATTATCCGAGATTTTGTAGAAAAAAAATTTATGAAACA
>JBHLKV010000178.1:0-5868 GCA_048886305.1 Candidatus Hodarchaeota archaeon | reverse complement strand
TTAGGAGGTGAGATAGCATTCCCTGGGCAATTATCCCAACAAGTAGAACATAATTTGCATTTATTTGAATCAAATTTTACAGTAGCTTTAAAAATCTTATTTCCAACATAATTAGCTAACCATTTAGGCAAAGGCATAGAAATTGGAGTCGTTCTTGGATGCTTAAATTTCCGATATACTTCTCCAATTTTTTCTCCTAAAAATTCAATATTATTTAAATTAGTTGTTCCGAGCTTCTTCTTCTCCGCTTTTTCTAAATAACCAATCTCTATTGGGTCAAATCCAATAATTTTACATACTGCTGTATCAAGAGCTACTCCATCATATCCTGCAAGAATTAGGTCCAATTTGACAATATCTCCACCAGAAGGCCCTTGACCTTCTTGGCATAAATATCCATCTATAATTGTTAGTTGTGGATTAGATACAGAATAAATATCTGCTAATGCTGATGTAAATCTACTAATTCTAGGAAATTGTGCATGAGTTTTAGCTTTATTACTTCGCAAAATCGTTCCAAACATGTTTTTTATGCAACAAGTAAGAATACATTGACCATGAGTTTTAATTTTGGGTAGATTAATAATGAGATCTGCTTCTTTAATCAGATCTGAACTCACAAATTCTTTCATTTCAAGTGAGTTAGGCACTTTATAAATTTCTCTCTCAGACTTTTCAAAAGGAACACATTCTGCTCCTTCTTCCTCACAAACCGCTAAAATACCACTAACTTTCATGGTAATTTCAGTTTTACCAGGTTTTTGACCCCCACTAGAATCACTAACATAGATTTTAGAAGGTTTATACTGTTTTAACCAACGAATAGTGGAACGCACCACTTCTGGATGAGTGGTAACTGCTCGTTCAGGTGGTTTCGCCATTAAAAGGTTTGGTTTTAATAAAATTACCATCCCTTCTTTAGTCATTAACTGATCAGCATTAATCATTTTTAAAGCTGAAAAAACAGCAGTTTCTATGTCATCATTATTTATTCTTTGAATAGCTATTTTGGTTTTATCAACCATATGAGTATTTCATATTAAAAAAAATAAAAAAATTTAGCTTTAAGGTAAAAAACAATTTGATCTATTTCATAATCTTGAATTCCAAGCTTTGAATTTAAAAAAGAATTTAAATAGTAACTTGGGCTTACATATTCTAGACAAAAGACTACTTTTAATATGATTGAGTTACCAGCAGAAATTGAAGGAGCAATTATTTGTTCTTTGGAGGGGAATCCTATATCAGCGGAGATTCTAATAAGAAAAGATGAACACAAAATTGCCGCAATGATGTTAGCACTTGGTTCTGTAGCAAAAGCTATAATTAAAGAAATTAAACAAGGAAAATTTAAATTTCTTCGCGTTAGAGCGAAAGGGGGAAACATTTTTATATTTCCAATTAGTAATAAAGCTGTATTTGCAGCTTTTACTAAAGTTAATGTGGATTTCGAGACGGTGTATATGGAATGTAAAATGTTACGCAAAAAAATCGAAAAACTCTTACAAAAAAAGTTACTTTCTAAACCAATTATTAAACTAAAGAAAACTGAAATTATGACTTATCCTAATTGAAATATAATTAATTATATATTATAAAATAAAAAAAATAAAAGAGAAAAAATAGAAGCCGGCTTTTTTTTCCCTTAAAAACCCCCTGCCTGAGTAGCCATTACTGTAATTACATCCTTTTTTGGATGAATCCCAATTTTGGCAAATTTCAAATTATCTGGTAAAACTTTACCTTTAAAAATGAACTGAATAGCTAATATTGGATTTAATTTATACTCACGTTGTACAGTTTTTTTAATCTCTGCTATTGAGCTATTTGGATCTAACTCGATAAGTTTTATAGCTTGATCAGGTGGAACCCCAGTAAGTCTAAATCTATATTGAGTAATTTTTAATCACTTTTTTTAATATTAATTTTTTGTTAAATTGATATAGGGTGAATTTTTAAATAAATATTTTTGTCCAATCTTTTGTACTTCAGTCTAAATTGATTTGAACTGTTATAAAAGGCAAGAAAATTAATTCTTAAAATCAAGATATTTTTATTATTAAGTAAATTTGTATTTAGTCTTCTTTAAATCGAAAGGGCTCTGGAGGTGGTCCTGGAGGTCCAGGTGGCCCAGGACGTTCAGGTGATGGATAAGGTGTTGGACGAGGGAATGGACGAAATGGTCTTCTGTTCAATATTTTTTCTAAAGATGATAATCGATTTTCTAACTCATCTAATCTTTTTTCAATTTTTTTAATTCTTTCTAATAAATTTGGGTTTTCTATATCCATTTTTTTTTTAAAATTAATTATTTCAATATTCGAATATGAGATGAATTTTTAAAAGATTCAAAAAAATTTAATCCATTTTATAATTACTAATTAATTATTTAAAGGTTATTATCATTTGGAAAAATAGCTTGATTAGTCCTTTTTATAAATAATCTTTCTTTAAATTTTTATATATATACTAAATTCACTATATTTTGTATAGCATAATTTAATTAGTTCGAGTATAGGAAAAAAGTATAAATTTTTATATCTTCATTAATTAATTATTATTATGGAAAGCTGGAATATATCAAAAAAGCTAAAGAGTGAGTTATTAAAAAAATCTAGTAATATTGAGGATAATAGTAGGAGGATATTATTTATTCTTAGGAACTTAGGTCCACAAAGATTTACTAATTTGATAAAATATTCAAATCTAAGCAGGTCTACGGTTTCTAAATATCTTAACATTCATAGAAAAAATAATAACGTAGAACAAAAAATCATTACTGATAAGCAAACACAAAAACAATACCGTGGTTATGTAATTACTGAAAAAGGAATAGAAAAACTTAGAGAAGAACCTTTAAAACTAAAAGAAGAATTATTTTTAGTTAATGAATTAAAAGAAAACATCCGTAAACTCGAGGATTTAATAGATTTTTATAAGGAAATAAATGTAGAAGATGCATTTATAATTCATATAGTAAGAATCATCTCAAAAATAGGAGATAACTTTTTTGAATTACATCAAGATAGAGATTTATATTTGTCACTTTTTTACATTTTTTATAACTCAATTCTAGGTCAAGGAGCTTTTGCAAGAAAATACTGGCGTTTTGAATCAACAAGTTCTCAAAAGTTTTTAGGCTATAAATTAAACTTGGATCAGTTTTGCGAACTTCATAAAGTTTCAAGAGAGGCGCTAAACTACTTAGCCAGATTTAAGCTAATAAAAGATGAGTTTGGCTTTTATTTAATCAAACGTGAGCATAATGATTTCTTTTTTCATGAAGAAGATCTATTGGGAACTATAACACTTCGACTTATTAAAGATAAATTAATTGATGAAATTATTAATCTTCAAGAAGGTATATATAATAAGATTTATGACATGGATATTCTGGCTAAAGAAATTACTGATCAATTGAAGGAAATGGGTTTGATATGGAATGCTATTCAAGAGCAATTTCAATTATTAATATTAAATCTAATAATTAAGAATGCTATAGAAATGGGTTTTTTAGATATAGAAAGAGAAAAATTTATGGAAGGAGTTGCTCAATCTAAAAAGTTATCAATGTCTGAAGAAGGAAAAATTCTTCAAGAAATTATTTTAAACGGTTCAAGAATGGATTTAAACTTAAATATGCTAACTTTAACATAAAATTATAAATAAAATTGTTGTTTGATTTAAGAGTAATTTAACATCTTTTCTATTGGAGTGAGTGCTTTTTTAGCAATTTCAGATGGTACTTTAACTTCATGGTTTTTATCATCCAAGTTCTCCAAAAGGTATTTAATTAGTTCAAGGTTATGTTTTTTCATATTATAGCATATTAAGTTATCCTTAGGCAAATAATATTTTTTATCTGGAAAATCTTGTTTCATCCTTTCAAGTAAACCCTCTTCAGTACCAATAATGAATTGAATCTCTTCAGAAGTGCTATTCTTGACTCTATTATACATTTGAGATGTTGATCCCACAAAATCAGCTAAACCTCTAACATCTCTTATACATTCTGGATGGACAAGAAGTTTTGCTTTAGGATACTTATTTTTAACCATCTTTACATCTTCTACAGTAATTTGTGAGTGAACATAACAATGTCCGTTATTTGGCATTTTTTTCGTCTTTATTTTTGAAATTTGTTCTGCATAGTCTGCTAAATTTGCGTCTGGTCCAAATAATACAGTTTCCACACCAAATTCTGTGCTTATTTTTTCAACAATTTTAACTGCATTCGCGGATGTGCAGCAAATATCGCATTCAGCCTTAACAGCAGCAGTTGAATTGACGTATACTACAGTAGGAAGTCTAGGATGTTGTTTTTTAAATTCTCTTATCATTTCTGGAGTAAGAAAAGCAGCCATTGGGCAACAAGATTCGTAATTTGGAATTAATACATGCTTATCTTGATTCAGTATTGAAGCAGTTTCAGCCATAAAGTCTACTCCTGCAAATATTATATATTCTGTGTCCGCCTCTTCCTTTGCTGTACGAGAAAGTCCAAGAGAATCTCCTAAATAATCTGCAATCTCTTGTATCTCAATTGGTTGATAGTAGTGAGCGAGAATAAGAACGTCCATGCTTTTTTTTAATCTAAAAATATCTTCTTGTAGTTGTTTAACCGTCATTATTTTATTTGAGATTCTCTATTTCTAATATCTAATAAACATTCAATTAAAAATAAGTTCTCTGGTTATAAAAAATTAAACCATAACCATTATATATAATAAAATTAAATTTTTATTGTTTTTAAAATAAAAAAACTAAATTAAGAATAAACAAGTCTAGTGATTAGAGTGGAACATCAAAGTGAAATCGCTCCAGAAGAATTAGTAAAAACTTCTATTAAATTTTCTTTTGGATTAACTTCATTAGGTGCTCAAGTTGTTCATGGAGTCTTTCAAGCAGCTCTCATAATTTACTTTAGAGAAAAAATGCTTCTTCCGGAAGTATATATTTTTTGGGCATTTATGTTTTTTGCTATTTGGAATGCTATAAATGATCCTTTGTTTGGATGGCTTTCCGATAAAACAAAAACAAAGTGGGGTAGGAGAATCCCTTACTTAGCGGTTTTTACTCCAGTAATGACAATTTCATTTATCTTTATATGGTTGAGTCCAACCAAGGGTGAAATAGGTGAGCTTGGGGTGTTTTTTTATATGATTATCCTAATTTGTATATATGATACTGCTTATACAGCAGCATTATTAGTATGGACTGCTTTAGGGCAAGAATTAAGCATGGATCATAGGGAAAGAGCAAGTATTCAAATTTATTCTTTAGTATTGGGGGTAATAGGAACTCTAATTGCATTGATAGTACCTTCTTTATTTTTAGATCAACCTGGAAGAGAAGGATTCATTTATTTATCTATTATACTTGCTGGATTACAATTTATAACTATGATGATAACAAGTTTTACAATAAAAGAGCGGTTAGAATTTTCTCATGTTGATGAGCCTATGGGCTTTTTTGATGCTTTTAAGAATACTCTTAAAAGAAAGTCTTTTTTAACTACAGTTTTTATGAATTTCTTTTTGATTTTCATACAGTCAGTATTATTTGGCAACTTATTTTTCTATACTTACTATGCAATTCCAGAATTTAATTCGGATCTATTATTGCTATTGGTAGTAGGATTTACAATAGCAGGAGTGGGCTTTGGGACTTATTACACTGTAAAAGTCAATGAAGAGAAAGGTGTCAAAACTGCAATGCTTCGTGCTATAATGCTCCATGGTTTAGGTTTCTTACTAGTTGGAATTTTACCTGGAATATTTGCGGTTGTTGGATTTTTTTTAGTAGGGATTGGTATCTATGCTGCTATGACTCTATTTAATGTAGCTTTTGCTGAAGTAATTGATGAAG
>JBHLKV010000177.1:0-5873 GCA_048886305.1 Candidatus Hodarchaeota archaeon | reverse complement strand
TTAGGGTTATTATACCCTTGGTTATTCCATTTTCTTACAAATCTATTAGTTGTATTATTTTATGTTCAAAATAGAAAAAAGTAATTGAACTTTGTATTATTGCTTAAAAATTATTTCTCTTAATTCATAAAATGCAATGCTTTTCTTAGTTAAAACTTTTTGTTAATTTTTATCAAAAAATTGTCCTAAAGAATATTTTTGGCACAAAAAAATATAAATATTAGCACGATAATTTTAAGTATTGACTTAATTAATAAATTCTATAAAAAAAAATATAGGCGAAATTATAAATGCATAAATTGAAATATAAAACTAAATCAAAACTACTCTTATTACTGCTTATAACAGCACTTTTTTATCCGTTTGTTGCAAGTACATTTATTAGTTTCAAAAAGAGCAATGATGCTTTAAATTTACAAGAGATTAATGGCAATGAATTTCAACTGGATCAACACAAAAATAATGATTGGGCGAAATTAAGTGCAAAAGTAGATACAAATAGCAATGGGATCAATGATAATTTTGAACCTAGGTTGAAACGCTTATCTGAATTTGGCTTTATTGAAGAGAATTTAGATGACTCAATTCCACCAGACAAAAACATTATTGATTTTCCTACCAAGAAAGAAAATACTAATATTAATAAAATTACAAGCGAAGCTATTCCTGTGATTATTTCTTTTCCTGATGGGGATTATAAATATGCTTCAATTCTTTTTGAAGATTTGGGAGGAAGAATTAAACATAAGTATACTGTTGCTATTAATGGCTTTGCCGGAAGTATCGAATATACTGCACTAAATAAATTCTGCGATACCTTAAGAGAAAATAATATAGCTTTCTTAATTGAAGAAGATAGAATATATTCAGCACACCTCTATTATACCTCCCGAAATATGAACCTTAGACCTTATGTGTGGGATACTCTTTCTTATAGAGGAGATGAATATAGTTCTATTGCTATAATTGATACTGGAATTGATGATTCCCATAATTTCTTTGCTCCAGGTTATTCTGATGGGGATTCCAGCTTTAAAATTGTTGGATGGTGGGATGTGGTTAATTCAATAGCTAGTCCATATGATGACAATGGTCATGGATCACACTGTGGTGGAATAGCAGCAGGAGCGGGAAGTCCTGCATATGATGGAAATAGTCGTTCTGTAGCTACAGCAGCCTACCACTTTGATTATACGGGATATGATATCGTTGAAGGAGAATATGAATTTAATTGGACAAGATTTCGTGTTGACACTCCTGGCGTGATTGAGATGGTTTGCGAATTTGATGATTTTACACCAGGTCCTGATGATTGTGATTTTGAGGCTTATATCTATCATGAAAATACCTTAGTAGAATCTTATATAGATAGTTCTGATTCTTGGACACATATTTTAACTTATACAGTAACTAGTGGTTCCCTTGGTGATTACTCCTTTAGGTTTATTGTCAACTTAATAGATAACACCGGAGATGGATATTGTACTGATTTTGATATAACATTTAGGAATGAAATTCACTGGCCTTCTGATCCTCCCCTTTATGGGAGTGGTGATCAATGGCAGGGAGTTGCTAATGACGCACGCTTGGTTGGTATAAAAGTTTTGGATGAACATGGAGGAGGGTGGAGCTCTGATATTATAAATGGTATTAATTGGGCGATAACTAATAGAATTGCATATAATATAACGACCATTTCTATAAGTTTGGGAGGACCATCAGGAGATACAGGCATGATTAATGCTGTTAATAATGCTGTTGAAAATGGAATCGTTACAGTCGTATCTGCAGGAAATAGTGGTCCTGGATATAATTACATAGGTTCACCGGGAGATGCTGACAATGTAATAACTGTCGCAGCTATGAATATCGATGATGAAATCACCGATTACAGTAGTCAAGGAGGACTTTCTTACTCTATGGCTACCACTAAACCAGATATCACTGCCCCAGGAGGTAGTTTTAATAATATACAAATGTTTTCAACAGATACCAATGATAACGATGCTGAAGGAGCTTATCCATTAGATGGATACCTAAATGATTTGTTTGGCGCACAAGGAACATCAATGTCTACTCCCGCTGTTGCCGGAGCATCAAATCTAGTAATTGATGCGATGGGAGGATCTGATAGTTGGGGCTTTACACCAGAGGAAGCTAAAAGTGTTAAATCATTACTTTTAATGTCTGCTACGGAAACATACCCATTAACTCGAGAATATTTTACCACGTATTCTCCTTTACTTAATCGTGGTGGAAAAGATGTACATGAAGGTTATGGGAGATTAAATGTTGATGCCGCTATAGAAGCATACAGCCAACAATTAACGTTAGGATCAGATACAACAGCATACTTAACTGCAAGTGCTATTGATTCCTTTGATAAACATGCGCTAGGGTGCTATGTCAACCTTCTTGACGGAGAAACATATATTTTTACATTAGACGTACCAGCAGGAGCTGATTTTGATTTACATTTATATAATAGCACACCCTCATCTATAGGAGAACCTATAATGATAGCAAAAAGTATATCGCCTAATTTAGGAGAAGATGAAGTAATCGCATACACCGCTACAGAAACTGGCAAATATTATTTGATTGCAAAAGCTATATCCGGCAAGGGAGATGCAGTAATATCTTATCCAATCTTAGATCATGATCTGCATGTCTCAGTAGAAGTTCCAGATAAGCCAGATCTTTATGGATCTTATTTTATTACTGCAACAGCACTGAATAATGGGTTAAATACTGAATCAGATGTAGATTTATATTTATATTTAGACAGTGTTCTTGTCGATTCAACATCGATTTCAACATTAAATGTAGATCAAGAATTAACTTTGACTTATCCGTGGACCCCCCTGCATTATAAGTCTTATAACTTTACGGCTTATGCTCCTATAGTACCTGGAGAAACTATAGCAGTAAATAATTATGCGAAAACAATAGTGAACGTTGTTCCCAATCTGAATTACACTATGACTGAAGGTGCTCCATATACTTGGATTGATGCCACTGGTGGAACTGCATTAGCATTAGGAGATGACAGTTATGCTTCAATTTCATTACCTTTTGATTTCATATTTTATAATCAAACTTTCTCAACGTTATATTTAGGTTCAAATGGTTATCTTAGTTTTACTTATCCTCCCACTGATTACTCTAATGATCCTATTCCTTCAGCTGATATTGATAAGCATTATTTAATTGCTCCATTTTGGGATGATCTAAATCCTGCCGGCACAGGTGTTTATGTAGAGTCATTTGGAACCTATTGGGTTGGAGAATGGCTAGATATTTACCATTACGGTGGAAGTTTAGTTGGGTCATTTGAAGTAATACTATACGAAAGTGGAGAAATCGTGTTTAATTATGATTATCTCGATTATACTGCTGGTGGTTATACGTGTGGCTTAAATTTTGGGGTAGATACTAGTTACTATAACGTATATCAAAATTTAGATCCCTCAACCGACGATTTTGCTTTATTATTTAGTCCATGGTATGCAGATCTAGATCATGATTTAGCAGTTTCTTTAGATCTCCCCACTTTCGCTGAACTAGAGAATAGCTACATGATCAATGCAAGTGTTACAAATAGGGGTATATATGATGAATCCAACATTAATATATTCTTATATCTTGATGGGAGCTTACTTGATTCTCTATTAATTCCTAGTTTATTTATTGGTGAAACTGAAACAATAAATTATCTATGGACACCAACTGAATATGGTTCTTATAATTTTATGGCTAATACTCCATATTTACCAACTGAACCTTATATTGATAATAATATAGCAGAAAAGACAGTTCATATTAAAAAAATTAATATTTTTGACGGTCTGTTCCTTAACTATTCATTCTCTATATTTGATACAGATTATACTTGGGGGTCTTTATATTCAAATCGATCAGAAGGAATCTTTCATAATGATTATTCATTGTATGATGGAACTACTCTCGTACAAACAGGCTACTGGGATGTAAATAGTCAAACAAGAATTATGTCCAGTTCTTATGGAGGTTTTAGTTTTGGTTCAGGAACACACACACCCTTATGGATTTTTACCGATATATCATTGGGAGATGAAATCTCAATCGCGGTAGATGCAGAGGGAGACCATACATTTAAAGTATCAAGTGAGCTAGACTATAATTTACAAGGATATGGGAACATTAATGTTTGGGTACTAGAAGATATGGATATTCCTGGCGGATGGGCTTGGTATGAAAAAAGTACGGGAATTCTTATAAATGCTACTTTCAATTATTATGGGGGCATTTATTTTTATAAATTTGGTCTGGTAGCTACAAATACCGCATTTCAATACTATGCACCTTCAGCTGGAGATAATATTTTACTTATACTAGCAATCACAGGAGCTATAGCTATAGGCGTAGTAGTAGTAGTAGCAGTAATAATTATAGTACGGAAAAGAAGAGAATAAGTAAATTCTATTAATTAATTTTTTTTTTAAATTTTTAATTTTTAATTGTATAAAAATTCTAACTCTTATACCTAAATATTGTTTAGATATAAAATATTATGATAATCTTATAATAATACTTTTATTCTCCTATCATATCTTTAAAATAACCTAAAAATAGCTTAACGAGAAAAATTTAGAGATTTTCTTGTGAAAATCATCAAATCAATAAGTTTAAGAGCGCGAAAAATCAAATCATTAGTGAAACATAGATTAATGAACTTTTAATAATGTTCAAAGTTAACTAGAACTTCTGAGTAAAAAGATTTGAATAATAAGGGAATTTTATATATATCAATAATAATTTAAAATGAGCAATATAAATATGAATAAACAAGAATTTGAAGGAAATTTGTTAAGCCCATTACCAGTAGTTTTAGTAGGGGCTCAAGTCAATGAACATCCAAACTTTCTTGTAATTGGATATATATGTCCTTTTGATTTTGGGAAATACATTTTTTTTAGTTTATATAAGGAACGTTATACACGGATAGGAATTCACGAAAATATGACATTTAGTGTCAATATTCCTTCAGTAGATCTCTTAACTGAAACAAATATTTGTGGAAGTAGATCTGGTCGTGATTTTGATAAGGGATCTCTTTTTGATATATTCTATGGACAATTAAAAACTGCTCCTATGATTCGTGAATGTCCTATAAATATGGAGTGTGAAGTGACAGAAATCTTAGATTACGATCCAAATGATGGAATTATAGGGAGAGTAGTTAAGTCATATGTTGATCCAAAGTGTTTGAGAGAAGATAAACTTGATTGGAGAAGAGTACATCCAATTGTTTGGGCTACAGGCGGTGATTTTAATTTCTACTACCTTGGCGAACGGATTAGTAATGAAAAAGATAATTTTAATTAAGAAAAAGTTGACTGGGATACCATAAATAAATTAGCAGAGGTAATATAATTTTTTTTAAAAGTAGATTATTAGTGAATAACGATCGAATGATCTTCCTTAATACGGTCTAAAACAATTTTAGTTTTATATAGATGTTGGGTCGTCTTACAATAATTAATCCTAATAAGTGTTTAAATATCAAATAGTTATTTATTAAATTTGATATTTAGTACAGAAAATGATTTTTATTCTGGTATAATAACAGACGGATCTTCTTTTATTTTATCTAATACAATTTGGGTCTTAATCTCTTCTACTCCAGGAAGATTACGAAGTTTTTCAATGAGTTTCATTGAATCAGAATGATCCAGACATTTTGCCATAATGAAAATTGGATATTCTCCAGTTATTATGTAAGCATATTTGATCTTTATCATTTCTTCTATTTTTTTCTTAATATCCTCTAAAGGGTAAGACGAATTTACTCGAAGTGATGCCATTACCATTTCACGATAACCTAAATGACG
>JBHLKV010000176.1:0-5887 GCA_048886305.1 Candidatus Hodarchaeota archaeon | reverse complement strand
GTGAAATCTGCATAACTTGATGCTTCAAGTGTTAATATATTATTATGACTGTAATCAAGTCCAATAGTAATCATTTCTTGCAATTTTTTTCAATTCCTAACTATGATTTCGAATAATACAAATTTTTCATTTCTTTATATTCTATAATATCTAATTCTTTTATTCAATAAATAAAACTATCGTACTTTTTAATATGACATAAATTTTTTATTCTTTATAAGCAAGTATATCCAATACTGTGTGATATAAATTAGGACCATAACTTTTTATAATTCTGTGTTGCTTTAACTCCGATTTAAAACTTACTTTTTTAGCTTCTTCATTGAATTCTTTAAAAAGGGAATCATACTTATCTTTACCAACCACACCTTCATAATGAAAAATTGTCCCATTATCCTTTGTCAATGACAATGCTTCTTTTATAAATTCTTTTGGTGCTGGAAAAACACCCATTATAACTCTATCTGCTTTAATACCTGACTTACTGAGGTTTAACACTTCTTCCTTGCTATTACCAGATATAGGAAATATAATATCCTCTAAATGATTAATCCTTATATTTTCAAGCAAGAAGTTATAAGAAACAGGGTTGATTTCAATACTGTAGATTTTCTCAGGCAAAGCATGTGTAGCAATTGGTAATGAAAAATACCCTATCCCCGCAAACATATCGACAATAATCTCTCCATCTTTAATTAATGTCGCTAAATATTTTCTTTCATTAACATTACCCTTACTAAACATAATCTTCGTTATATCAAATTTATAAATTATTCCATGCTCTCTATGTTCAACAATAGGATTATCTTCTCCAGCAAGATATTCAATATTTTCTGGTTCCCTAAAAGTTCCTACAATTCTACCTAAATTAATATAAATGGATCTAATATTCGGAAACAACTCTAAACAAGCTTTTCCAATAATTTCTTTTTTCTTAATCAATATTGAATTTAATTTTAAAATAATAACTTTCCCTACTGTTTGAAAACCTCTTGGAAGAGCTGATAATTCTACTTCAGTTAAAGATCCCTTTAACTTTTTCTTAAGTTTATCTTTAAAACCCATTTATCTTCAAAAATGTAAATTTATAAAGCAAAATCAAGTTAAATTATTATTTAATAGTATATCAATCATATTATAGTAATAGAATATAAATCTATTATTGCACTATAATTAAAAAATAAATTAATAAAAAATGTGAATATTAATGCCAAGTTTAAACGATCCAGAATTTATAGTTGATGAAAATAAAGTATGGTTTACAGAAGGTTACTGGCCAGAAGGAGTCCCAAAGCAACTTAAAGACGTTGAAGGTGTTGAAATTAGTCCAATGTGGGAAGGTTATTTGAAAGCGGCAGATGATTTTGGGACTTGGGATTATGATATCTGCGTATTTGCTTATAAATCATATATCGAGCGTGTAAAACTGAGAACACTTTTTGATTATGCCAAAAAATTTGGTACATTTCTCTACGATAATCTGGGGATAAGACAAGGAGATGTTGTGGCAATTGATCTCCCAAATTCCATTAATTTTGTCGTTGCCTATATGGGTTGCCAATATATAGGAGCAATTGCTCAGGGTATTAATCCAACTTATCGACCAATGGAACTTTTGCACTCCTTAACAATGACAAAAGCAAAGGTGTTTGTTATGATGGATATGCTATATATTGCAGGTCCTAAAGATATTCTCCCAAAATCTAGTGTGAAATATTTAATCCCTTCAAATTTTGTAGATTTCTTAACTGCTGATGAAGAGACAATTCAAAGTCTAGGGATTCCAAATGCAAAAGATAAGATCCCTGATGAGACTGAGGATTATAAGATTTATTGGATGGAGGATATAATAAAAAATACAGAGCCAAAAGAAATCAAGGTTGAAATTGATCCGTGGACTACTCCAGCTGTATATCTTATGACTGGTGGAACTACAGGATTACCTAAAGTAGCAATGCTCAGTCATGCGAATTTAGTATCCAATATCTATATGATTAAAGAATGGGTGAAATTAACTCCGGGAATGATCACAATTGGGAGTCTCCCATTTTTTCACAGCTTTGGAATGACTTGCGTAATGAATGGAGCTTTAAATTTAGGGATGCAGATGCTTCTTTTTCCTAGACCACCAACTGATGAATTATTATGCGAAACAATAAATAAATTAGATGCTCCACAAGGAATAATTTATGTTGGTGTGGAAATGTTGTTTAAGCGTTTAACAGATTTTGTACAAGAAGTGGGAGTTGAAGAATTTAAGAAAAAATATGATTTCTGGAAAAAGCTGAAATATGCCTCGAGTGGTGCCGGTCCCTTACATACATATGTGCGTGAACCATTTGAAGAGATTTTCTGTCCAATACGAGTAGGCTATGGTTTAACAGAAACTTCACCTATCCACAGTGTAGCTCCTTTTTGGGGATCATATAAATCAGGGAAACTAGGACTGCCCATACCCGGTGCAGATTGGGCTATCTTTCCTTCTGATAATTTTGAGGTTGGTCCTATCGCTGATGGAACTAAAGGAAAAGGAGGTTTTGACATTGAAAATACTGGAGAAATTTGTTGTGCAGGTCCCCATATAATGTTAGGATATTTAGGTATACAAAAAGAACAGGAAGATAATCTGAAAAACTGGGGTGGTAAGAGGTGGCTTTTAACTGGAGATATTGGATTTATGGATGAGCATGGATTTGTAGAAATCCGTGATCGTAAAAAGTCCCTAATAAAGGTTTCTGGCCATTCAGTTTTTCCAAAAGAAGTCGAAGAGTTAATGGGGCATCATGACATGGTAGATGAGGTAGGCGTAGCTGGAATTCCTGATGAGATGACTGGAGAAGCTGTAAAAGCGTGGGTAACTTTAAAGAAAGGTTATAAAGAAGATAGAGATATCACAATTGACCAATTAAAGGAATGGTGTTTGAATAACATGGCTAAATGGAAATCACCAAAATATATTGAGTTTGTACGTAAAATGCCAGTTAGCGCGACGGGTAAAGTACAACGACGTGAGCTTCAGGAAAAAGATTTAGAAAAACTAAAGAGCGGTAAAGAAATAAAAGGTTAATTATATCAAATTTTTTTAATTTTTATTTATTGATTTCTTTCAAATTTTTAATTCTTTTTATTTAATTTTTTGTTATCGAATAAATAAAATTTAAATTTAGGAATTTTTATGTATTAAGTGCAATTTTTTTATAAAAATTATATAAAGGCGGGGTAGAATTTTGACTGAGCGATTTAAACCAATCGAATTATCTTGTCCAAGTTGTGGGGCTGTAAAAGCCGTAAAAATTCCAGAATCTCTTTTTTTTGATAAAAAATTTGGACATATAAAAGTTCAAGTCCCGCAAGGTGCAGTTTGTCCAGACCATGTATTTGTTGTTTTTTTTGACGTTAAAGCAAGAATTATCGGATATGAAGCTATTGATCTTTCAATATCAACTACAATCGAGGAACCTAAAGAAGCAATTATAGATGAATCATTAAAAACAATGACATTGGTGGAATTAATCAAATCTTTAGGTTTTAATTGTATTGCAGGGTTGATACACGCAAAATTATTCGATTACCCATCATTTGTAATCATGAACAATGGTTCTAAAGTGAAATTGGATGAAATTAATAATGTTTTAGATAAACTGATCCCTGATATGTATAAAACAAACAGATCTTTAAAAACTATTGAATTTGATGATGAGATTTTTCCTATGGCAACTTATTTTTATAGTTTGGTTCAAAAACAAAATAAAAATGCATTCCTAATGAATCCCCGTAAACATGTAATCCAAATGCCATGGGAATTAGATTTAGAACTCGAAAAGTCAATTATAAGGTCTGCCTTAGAAAAAAAGAATCAAAATGAACAATTAAAATTCTTAGCATACTACATTGCTAAATTTATAGAAGATGTGGAGTTCACAATATCTCTCTTAGAAGATGTTAAAAAAATTTCAAAAAAAGAACTTATTAAGCAATTGAAATCAAAATTATTAACCTCTACTATTACTAAAAATCGTGTGAATGAAATTAAGGATTTTATTAAAAAAAGAATTTCTGATACTATCGCAAATAAAATCCAAGGCTAAAGAAAAGAAAAAATTTATTGATTTAATCGTTTATACATTTTCCCCATAATTTTATAAATGTTTAGATATTCCTCGAAGAGTTTATCATATATTTTCCTATTTTCTGGATTAGGAGTAAAAATGTTTGAAATCTCACAACATCTATGAATATCATCCCATTTGAGATAACCTAGTCCTACTGAAGCAATAAAAGCAGCACCACGAGCATTAGTTTGAATTGGATCTCTTACTTGTTTTATTTTTCTGTTAAGAATATCCGCAAAAATTTGGCACCATATGTTACTTTGGGCTCCTCCACCAATTATATTAAGTTCAGGCATAATTATACCGTTCTTAGGAATTCCACGCTCTTTTTTCACCCATTTTTTTATAAAGTTTTCTATTGAAGTTAACAACCATTTAACATTATACGCGACTCCTTCAAATATCGCCCTTATTATATGTTCTCTTGACATTTCAATAGATAAATTATATAAACCTCCACGAATAGTATGATCATCTATCGGAGATCGCTCACCGATAAGCCAAGGGGTAAATATTAGGTTATTTGCACCAGCTGGGACATTTTCAACAATACGATCGAAAATTTTGTATACATCTGGTAAAGCTTCCTCTTTTAATAGTTCATCTTTATGATAAAGAATTTTGTCTCTAAGAAATGACAAAGCTCCTCCAGCAATTTCTTGTTCGTTTCCTACAACGAACCTGCCAGGGATCGCAGAAGGTAAGCTTCCTAAATTATGAGCAATATCTGTTTTTTTGTAGGGGATATGGGTAAAAATCCAATCACTTGTACCGATATAAATATGACCTTCATAATCTCCTACAGCACCAGATCCAATTGTTGCAGAATGCGTGTCTGGTGCTCCCATTACCACTTTTGTATTTTTTTCTAATCCCAATTCATCTGCTAGATCACTTTTTATCACTCCTAAAACATCCGTAGAATATTTGAGTTCTTGGGGAAACTTACTTTTTTCAACCTTGAACATTTTCAATAATTTTTTAGAATAATTGATATTATTCAGATCTCTTGTATCAGTAACCCAATGAAGATGAATTGAGGCAAATGACGCAGCAAATTTGCCTGTCAATTTCATATTTATGTAATCTTGGGGTTCTAAAAACATATATGTATTATCGTATATATCTGGAAATTCATTTTTAATAAATAAAATATGCGCTATAGGATCTTTTCCTGGTAAAGTTGGACCGCCAGCAGTTCTTTTTAAGAGACTTAGAATTTTTCTAACATTATAACCTGAGACTTTTAGTAATCCTTTATTGAATTTTTTAATATATTTAGCACCACGAGTATCCATCCATATTATCGAATTCATTAAGTGATTTCCTTCTTGGTCTACTGCTACTGTTCCACTCCATTGACTAGTATTGCAAACCCCAACAATGTCTTCCACTCGAATTCCGCTATTGTCAATTACTTTTTTAGCAGTAATTTTGATGGCATTCCACCAATCTTTTGGATCCTGCTCTACAGCACCACCTTTAAATGCATATAATCGGGTTTCCTCAAAAGCCCAATTGATTACCTTTCCTTCAGTTGTAACAATAGCACTCTTAGGACCTCCAGTCCCATGGTCAATTGCAAGTATATATTTGCTTTGTGAATCAGACATATTTAATATAAATGTTGAGGAAGTAAATAAAGATTCTTTAGAATATACACTTTTTCTTATGATAAAAAAATCTTCATAGGAAGAATTTGAAATTACTTAAATATAAATATACAATGTAGTATAATTTTTTTGAAGGGATAAGGTATTGAATTGAATTTAATT
>JBHLKV010000175.1:0-5896 GCA_048886305.1 Candidatus Hodarchaeota archaeon | reverse complement strand
AAATTTACGATTGGAGTATTTTATGGAGCTACACGACCAGTTTATCATAAAGAGTTATATGGAGATCATAACCCTATAAATAACAGACTCTCTAGAGATATACGATTAGATAAAATTCGCAAAATTCTTGAAACAAAATAATTTATAACTTATATTTTTTAATAAATTTTCACTATAAGCTTTTTGAATAAATTGATAAAGAAAACCTTACACTAATACTTTTATTTGAAGATTTGTTAAAAGTCAGAAGAAATGTCAAATAAATTAGCGCATTAATAGGGTTTATACTATAAAATTCCAATTTACATTTTAGCAAAGAATATATACTCGAATGTTATATCTAATCTTAATTCATCTAATGGTGAATTTAAAATGATGAAATTCAAAAAAGTGATTTTACTCTATTTGACCGTAATTGGATTTTTCTTATCTTTTGCATTGATTTCACCAAGTTTAGCACAACCAAATGACATAGAATGGAATATCAAAGAAGGAGATTCCTATACATGGATTGTAAAAACTAGTAAACCAGGTCTTGGATTTCCTCCAGTGGGGTCGAAATTTACGATTAATGTAACTACTATAGAATATTACCCACCATCGACATATGGTAATGCTTCAAGAATATACGCCATAATCACGTATTATAATTCAACTGATGAATTAACTTATACAATTTTGGATAATTCTATTTTTGTTTTCTTCAATCACACAAATACTTTCTGGCATAATGTGAGTTTCTATTCAGAGACTGTAAAATATCATGGATTTTTTGCACCACTTACTTATGGACTTGAATTTGAAAATGGTCTCAGTGATTGGTTTTCTGATCATGGATTTCCTCAACGTAGTGCATCATTGAAGTATGGGGAATTATTATTTTTTTCGGCAAATGAAGGGTCAACTAACTTTTCATATGACTGGTATTTCAAGAATTATGTCTCTTATAAACTTGAAGTTCTTGATGTTGAAGAAGATATAAAGTATTTACTCTTATTAGAGGGTTATGACGATGAAAACGCTATTTCCTATGGAAATTTCTTTTTAATTTTTTCCGGAGTTGCGATTATTTCACTGATTTATGTCTATATGAAAAAGAATAAGTAAATTTAATTAGTAAAAATTATTTTTTATTTTTTTTTCAATTCTTCTTTTAAAGTCTGGATTATTTAGCATAATATTAAAAAAAAAAAAGAATTGATTTTAAAATTCTATTTTCCTTCTATGTTTCATTTTTAAACTGAATATAGTAATTATACACAGTATCCCTAATATAATGAAAAGATTGTAGCCAGGTATAGCACCAGCACCATCTCCGCCTGTAACATATTCAAATTCAAGATTAGTATCGACAAAATCAAATGTATAATAATATGAACCACTATAGACAAATGTTCCATTAATAAGAATTCCCGTACTCTTCTCATACCAAAGTATTCCACCAGGAGCACTTTGATCTACTAATTCCCAGATCCCTATTTTTCCAAAGCCAGGGAGATCATAAACAAGGCTTCGTGCTATTCGAAATGTATGATCTCCTTCACCATCAACTGCAATTGGAATGTTATCACCAACATTGACATCTGTGAAAATCCAAACGGGAGTATAAATTCCTGGAGTAAAAATAAGAAAATTCCCACCTGGGTTGTACATCATTCTTGTTGTGTAGTCTTCATCCCAATAACTTTGAGCAGGCATACCTGCATATTCAACATCCCAACTAAGATGGAATAGATTCCCTGAAAGGTATGAATATGTGAATTTGCTATCTATTATATATCCATTAAAATCTAAAACATGTTCTATATACATACCATCAAATAGTGTAATGTCTAAAAGTAGTACTTGTTTTGTTAAAATGTTATTAGATGTATAAATTTCCCCAGGTACTGGCAAAGCGATTACAGTAAAATTATATAATGCATAACTGGTTGGAGTCCATTCATAACTAATAGTCTCGCTTACTCCAATGCTCAGTATTGAGATAGTTGTTGAATTTACTAAAACACTATCTAGATATAACGATAGAAAAACATTATTTTCATCATTCGTTCCGTCATTATTCACTGTTGCGGTAATTAAATATGTATCAAGTAGCTCTGGATCGAGTGGAGTATCTAGAGAAACGCTTAAATCGTGGCTGAATCGCTCATAAGAAAAGAGAATTGAGAAATCATCGGTTGAAAGACTTAATCCTTGGTATGAATTATAATACCTTGTATCTGCTCCTAGATTCAATCCACATGTATATCCATCCATGTAGTCAAGATAATCATAACTAAACATGATATCTCCAGAATCGTATAAAATGACTTCAAAAGTTCCAACTATATATTCATTATAATGCTCTATATTATACCATTCTGCTACCCAATACGTACCAAATGATTGGATATATATTTCTCCACTTCCGCCAGCATAGGCAGTTAATAAATCATCCCAGAATGGAGCAATTAAATAATAGTGTTCCGAATTACCTGAAGGGAGAGGATCATTGGAATAATCTGAGGGAGATGAATCACTGAAACTAAGATAACCATTTGCACCTAAATAAATCGTAGAAAAATTCTGATCATAAAAAGGGAATAAAAATGGTAAGGCAATGGCTGTATAACCATCATCGGTTAATGAGAGTGCTGTACCACCAGTCGCATCTACCCAAGTATAGGGATAGCCATCATACATATAGTAATTTTGATAAATTGAAAATAGCTCTGTTCTATAATTATTACTAGTATAAGTTTCGCCAGGTACAGGAGGAGCATATGCAGTAAAATTATATATCTTTTGGACATTTGGAGTCCATAAATAATTAAGTTTTTCTGTTACACCTGCAGGAAGATTTGGGATAGTAGTGGAATCAATCAGTACGCTATCAAGATAGAGGTATAATTCAACATTAGATTCAGCATTTATACCGTTATTAATTACAGTAGCATTTATCATATAAGTATTAAAAATTTGCAAATTTTCTGGAATTTCAATTAATACCTTTAATTCGTGAGAAAAGACTTTGAATGTACAATTATAGTATCCCGGAGTTAGAGATGGAACATCTAAAGAATAGGCCGTTTCTACTAATGTACCTCCCACATATCTTTCTATGTTAAAAGTGGAAATTCTTCCTGTTGTCAATGAAGGTCCAATTTCCAGGAAAAAGAATACATCATTATCTAAATTATAATATGATTGAAAGTCAGAGATATCCAAAGCCATGAATTCAGGGAATAGAAAATTCTCATCCCAGTCATAAAGCGGGATGATTGTATCTAAGGGGGTATCATGGGGACCAACACCTAATGTAATAATATCATCCATTCGAGTTGGAGGAGAACTAAATTCCCAAGTTGAAATCAGGGTAGGTTGATGATCGATGATATCTGTATAGAAACCAATAAATTGATTTGGATAGTTTCCAATTTCATGGAATGCATTATAAGTTATCCAGTAAAACCCATCATCCATCCATTCTTCTCCCCATGAGTTAACGACTCTAAATGCTCCAATATCGCCACCTTCTGTAATTGCATCATCATACCCGACAATGCATTGTGCATGGTTTAAACTTCCAGTTGCGAGATATTCTTCAGATGATAATATATAATCACCTGTAGTATCATTTAATCCGTTCCAAAATTCATAGGCATCAATTCCAAAAGTAACTGGAATACTGCCATCTAAAAAGGTTTTAATTGTATTAATTGATGAATAGTCAACGTACGTAATTAGGGAAAAATCTAACGCTCTATGATAGGGTGCTTCTCTCCATGCTGGTTCTTCTCCCCAACTATAATAGTCTACATCATTATAGGGCATTGTAGTTAAAGTTGCTACACCCCATTGTTTTGTACACTCACCTGCATCAATAGGCATTGAACCATAATCAAAAGCAGCTATTTTATTATAAACCCATGCCGGACTTAATAAATAATCAGTATTTCCTGAACTTGCATCCCAGCTGTAATCTTTTGCTTCTAGATATCCATAAGCATAATATGTATTTGCCCATGCAGTGCAAGAACCTTGCCCTCCTTGATCTCCTACTGGAGCGAAAAAGATTTCAGTCGAAATATCAACCGCAGCAGCTGGAAATCGAAAATCTGAATCTGAATGTACTCCCAGGATTGAAACCTTTCCAAGTAACTTATCTAATTCTTCTTCTGTAGGAGGTGCTAATCCTGTACCGTGCCCGTCAACAATATCATTATAATCTTTATTGATGTCCCTTAAAATTATATTTTCCTTCATTTTTTCAATCGTTTCTTTAGTGATGTATTCTGCCACATAATCTCTCCCATTTAAAGTGTAAATAAAATCTCCGGTAATATCAGAAATCGTTATAGCTTCATTTCTAGAAAAAGTAAGTTCATTCAATTTAGAATCTTGAGTAATTACAGTAGCATTGAAAATAGAACTAAATAGAATTATTATTAAAAATATGCTAATTATTTTTTTCACAGTAGAATTTTTCATGTTAAATCTCGCCTTTTAATCAATATTTTAATTGATTGTTAAAGAATAAAACACCACTTGTATTTAAAAATCTTTGCTAGAATTCAATTAATTCCTAATATCCAAGATCTCAATGAAAAGAGTTAGAGTAAAAATTTTAGAAATTAACAAAAATCTCCCCATATTCTCATTTTTAATAGATTTTAACATTACACTTATTAATTCTTACACGAATTTTTAATTAAGTATATATTTTCTTTTGAAATTTTATGCTAGAAGATAAACATGGAAATAACTAGAAGTGAAGACTGTCTAATATTTAACGGTCTTACCCCCGAAATTACCAGAATGGACAGAGTCTACGATGCAATCACAGAATTCATGAGAAAAAAGCAAGCGAATGATCCCTCTGATAGATTTAATTTTATTGTGTTTCAAGAAGATGGTCCAAATTATCTAAATAATTTCACATTATACCCGGAATATATTATCGATACATTAAGATCTTTGAACCCTACATTATCTAGAGCCAATGTAGCGGGAGGAATTTTTGTGGCTGTAACATTCATAATCGATGTATTTAAAAAAATCTCTGATAAATTTTTTCGGTTACTTATTCTTGTGGATAGAGGATCTCGAAGAATCCCCCCTCAATATATTCCTGTACTAGAAGATTTAATTGATAAAGTTAAGGATATGCCTTTTTTCATAGATGTAATACGTATTGAAGATCATGATCTCCAAGAAGGAGAAAAATTAAATAATTTAGCTAAAATTTGTAAGGGTAAGTTATATGAAATTGATGAAATTCGAAATCTTCTTCCGGTATTAGAAGAACTATCAGAAAAAAAATATGTTAGAATACCTGAATTTTATTTTAAACCGAGTACTCCTTATATTCCAAATGAAAACCACCCATTTTATATAAATCTAGCTGATGTTCCAATAGAGATAGAAAAAACATCAACCTGTGCTATTTGCTTTCAAAAAGATAATTATAATATTGTACAATGTCCCTCATGCGACACTTTAGCTCATAAAACATGTTGGGCTCAATGGGCTAAAACTTCTAATATTGGAATTCCGCATGTTTTCAGATGTCACAATTGTTTTAATATATTGAAACTTGATAAGGATTTTGTTCATGATGTGCACGCAGGGAAAATACCTACTGCAGAACAACTAAGGAAAATAAAGGTGCGAAACATTGTCGAATATTTACATGATTTAGAGGCAGAGAAAAAACCAGAAATAATTCATATTCCAGATCCAATGGCGCTGGAAGGTGTAGCTACTGAATATATTGAAGACACTGATTTAGAGAATAACATATCTGAGAGAAAAAAGTCTGATATAAATGTAATAATCTGCCCTAACTGTAGTAAAATAGCTACTAGTATGAAAAAAACTTGCCCTTACTGTGGATTCGAATTATTTTAAATGT
>JBHLKV010000174.1:0-5917 GCA_048886305.1 Candidatus Hodarchaeota archaeon | reverse complement strand
TATTTTTCTCAAACAGGGAATACTGAAAAAGTTGCTATTAGTATGAAAGAAGCATTAACAAGTGAAGAAGTAGATTTAATACCTGTTAAAGATGTTGATCCAACCAATTTAAGTAGTTATGATCTTATCTTTTTAGGCTCTGGAGTCTATGCTAGTCGAATTCATAATTCTGTTGTAAATTTAATTAAAAATACTCCTAGCCTCTCCTCGAAATTTGCTTTTTTTTGTACTCACCAAAGTTTAGTATTTTATCAAAAGCCGTTTGATAAGATAAACAAAATACTTGAAAAGAACGACTGTAAAGCATTAGGCACATTTGACTGTGTTGGAGAAAATCTTGGAATCCCTAAGGAGACTCAAATGGCAATGTTAAATAGATTACCAGAAGATCAAAGGAAAAAAGCTGAAGAAGACTGGATAAAAGTTAAAGGACGTCCTAATAAAGAAGATTTGGAAAAAGCTAAAAGCTTTGCAAAAACAATTATTAACAAATTTTAGATCTTCTTATTTTTTTATGAAAAATTAGTTTAAAAAAAAAAGATTTATAATAATTTTAGAATATTTCTTGTTTTGTCTTAGAATGTTAAGATCGTAACTACTGGTAAATGATCAGAACCAAATTCTCCAGGATCATCATCGACATTTGGATCAAAATCTCTAATCACATAACTATCTATTATATTACTATATCCTGTGGCAAAAATATAATCTATTGATTCTTCTGAAACATCATATAGATTATAGCTTGGAAATGTAATAGGATCAGTTTCGAATCCGTCCATTGTATCGTTAAAAGAAGTTCTGATGGTTTGGATTTGGGTTGAACTATTGTCTAAATTAAAATCTCCCATTAAAATTTTTGGATTACCTACAACTGCGTTTGTTTTAGAAAGAACATAATTAACTTGAGCAGTAAGGTCTTCATCGCGCTCAATTAGTCCAAGATGAGTAACAAATACATCTATACTTAAGGTTGAATTTATTTTTATTGTTCCATGAACCAAGACCCTTTGTAAATCAATACTAGGAATCATATAGCCCTTTTGAAATGTAATTGGATATTTGCTAAGCAGAGCACATCCCAGAGTATGTTCATTTTCTGCTGGAAAATAAAAGTAATACATTTTAAGTCTATTTGCTAACCAAAGAGCCATATCAATTCCTTGAGTAGTTATTCTTCCATTATCTACTTCTTGTAAGCCTAAAATATCAGGTTTGTCTGTCAAAATATTTTGTGCTATTCTCTCTAAATTTATCTCGTCATCCATTCCCTGACCAAAATGAATATTATAAGTCATAACTTTAAATTGTGTTTTAGTGGGGGTTTCAATCGGAATTTCACTTATGCCATACATTATAAATGCAGATATTAATGGTGTAAAAAATAAAATGACAGCTATTATCTTATACTCTTTTTTCATCTTTTTAGCTCCTCCTGGTCTGATTTAAATATAATTGCACAAAAAGTAGAAATGGAAAATATTATTCCCGCTAATAACATTATTATAGGTCCTAATCCTTTAAGGAATTCACCAATAGTAGCCCATTCAGTTGTAAAGATATGAAGAACGCTGAATAAGACCATAAAAAGAAGACCAATCGTAAAAGCATTTGAAATTGTTTTTAATTTTTCCCATTTAAAGGTAATTTGAGCCATTCGAGAAAATAATAAGTACAAATTTATATACATGATGACTAATGAAATTGAGATAAAGATACTTGCTACGTATGTTAAATCCTTTGGAAAAAAGAAAAACATAATCAAAGATATTATTAAGAAAATATTTAGAACTGCAATAAATTTAATATCTGAAAGGAAGTATGATTTTACAAATAAAATGATGCAGATTGTACCCATTATTGAAAGTATATTCAAAATGTTATTGAAATAATAATTTGTTGCTGTAAATTGAGCAATTGCATTTGGATATATGAATAGATTAAATTGGAGGAAAAGAAATAATCCAATTCCTACAAAAATCAATGAATATTTTGTGCTAAGCATTCCACTATTTTGTGGTTTTTCAGGTTTAATCTCATTAGAAAATCTCAAAAAGTGTTTTCTTGTTAAATAAATACATAACACACTTAATGGAACTTGAATGAACAGCCAAAAGTATTGGGTTATGGCCCAATCAATTATTAATCCGGGAGTTACCAAGGATAAATCTAAAGTTACGCCTAAGGTTCTGATAAAATAATCAATTAGAAAAGCGATAAACATTGTTAGGACAAAAAAGACAACTTTATGATTTGTATCAATATCATCAGTTTCTTTAATCCATAACGTTAGGAATGTACTCATAAAAAAACCATAAAAAGTAACAATCAATCCCGCAAATATAGTTTCCAATTTAGAATGCAAATGAAAAACCATTAAAAATCTAACGATAGCAATGATATAAATAGAAAGAATCATTAAACGATTTAATCCGAGTTTTTTACAAATAGTATTTGTTAAAGCAGGTAGAAAGAAAAACACGAAAGCTAACAATATTACAGTATTAATCAGAACATCTTCACCAAATACAACATGGGTTAATGATACATAAATTCCCGGTATAAATGCGCGTAGTGCTTGGATGAAAAACAAATTAATAACTATCATAACAAAACCAAGGCATACAAAAGTTTTACTAGACAGCTTATTTTCTATTTCTATTAATGAGAAATCAGATTTTATTTTAAATGTCATTCTTCTCAGTTTTTTTTGGAATATAATATTGAATTAAAAATTAGTTAATTATTTTATAAGTCTATATTCTTTTAATAAATATTGATTACTTGAAGGCGAGATACTTGAAGAAAGATTTCCTAAGTTTTTATCTTTTTGATCTTTTACACTAAAGTTAGAAAATTATTTAAAATCAATTATCTAATACATTTAATATTAAATACTGAAATTATTAATCAATTGTAAGTGATTAAAAAATGAATAATAGTAAAGTAGTTTCAGAGTTAGAACAAATTGTAGGAGATAGATATGTATCTGATGAACCAGAAATACAATTCTTATATCATTATGATTTCATTACAGCAGAGCCTGAGGGTAAATGCGATATTGCTATAATGCCTGAATTGGCTGAAGAAGTCCAAGAAATAGTCAAAATTGCTAATAAATATAAAATTCCAGTTGTTCCGTGGGTTTCAGGAATAAACTTTGGATCGATAGCTACACCCCGAAAAGGAGGCATAGTTGTAGATTTACGGCGTATGAATCGAGTTCTTGAAGTAAATGAGGATGATATGTACGCTGTTGTAGAGGGTGGAATTACTTGGGCTGATTTCGTAGGTTATCTTAATAAATATCATCCTGATTTTAGAACAGGAGTAACTTTTTCTCCTCCTGGTACTGGTGTCGTCCCATCATGCTTAGCATATGGAATGTGGGATCTTGGAATGATAGGAGGAACAGGAGCAGAATTTACTAATGGTTTAGAAGTAGTCTTACCCACTGGAGAATTAATCAGAGCAGGTTCATGCAGTCTTACTGATTATTGGTATGGCAGACAACCCTTGCCTGATATCTCTGGATTATTTATAGGGTGGGAAGGTACAACTGGGATTGTAACGAAAGCATCAGTAAAAATTTGGCCGAAACTTCCATACCGAACAGATTTCCTTCCTATTGGTAATACTGTTGAAAATGGAGTTCCAATGTTACTAAAATTGTCAAAAGCGGGTTTAGGTATTGTTGATTTACTAATGACTAACTTAGGATGGGCTCAATCACTTCAATGTTTTGATCAGAAAAGTGTAGCTATAGATCCTGTTTCACTTGGACTTCCTGATTTCATTGGTTTAATCACCACTGAGGCATACACAGAAGAACAACATGAAGCACAGTGTAACGCCATTAAAAAGATTTGTAAGGAATATAATATTGAGCCACTAACCGCTGATATTCAAACAAGAAATTTTCCTGAACAGATGAGAGGAGTTTTAGGTCATATATTTCCCGCCACAGGGGGACAACTTCCAATACAATTTTGGGGGTGTTGGAATTTTGCCAGAGGTGGTGGAGGAGAATGGATTGGATGTTATAATACAACACGTAATATTATTAAATATTACAAAATTTCAAGAGAAATTTGTCTTAAATATGGAAAGCCACCACAATATTATTGTAGGATTATGTTTGGAGGACATTATTGTGTAACTAGGACAAACGTGAATTTTAATAAAAATGATCCAGAGGATGTTAAAAAAACAAGGCAAATTTTAAAAGATATTCATGATGCCGTCCAACAACTTGAAGGAACAATCATGTATAAACCTCCAAAATGGGTTGTGCAGCATTATAAAGATAAAACTCTTCCAGAAACAATCGATCTTATTGATAGAATTAAAAAGTTTTTAGACCCAAACAATATAATGAATCCAGGGCAAGGTATTGGAGAGGATTAGGATGGTAAGGAAAGAAAAGACAAAATTCATTGACGATATAGGTATAACTCGCATTAAGACAGTCCCAGATCAACAAAAAATGGAGAGACATAAAGATTTAGAATACTATAAAGATATTTTGTATCAATGTGGAAAATGTGGTACTTGTAGAGCAGCATATCAAGAGGAAGGTTGGCCTCGAGTTTGTCCTTCTGGAGAGTTCGGAAAATTTGAAGCATACTATTTAGGAGGTAAAAATTTACTTTCTTGGGCTTTAACCACAGAGCGCCTTAATTGGACTGAAAATATGGCTAAAATATTTTATCAATGTTCAGTTTGTATGGCTTGCATGCAGCAATGTCAAATTCCAGAAATTCATCATTATGCAGGAGAATGGCTCATGGCAATGAGAGAAGAAGCTGTTCAAAAAGGTTTTGGACCAATGCCAGAACATAAAAGATATTCAGAACATGTTACTAAAGAATATAACCCTTATATGGAAAAACATAAGGATCGAACGAATTGGATAACTTCCAATATAAAAGAAACTCCAGATGCAAATCTAGCTTATTTTATTGGTTGTACTACAAGCTATAGAGAACAAGATACAGCTATTGCTACAGCTGAAATATTAAATTCGTTAGATATTGAATTCAGAGTTCTTAAAGATGAACATTGTTGTGGTTCTCCTATATATATGACCGGTCAAATTGAAAAAGCAAAGCAAATTGCTGAAACCAATATTGATATATTCAATAAAGAAGGCATTGAAAGAATCATTACATCTTGTGCTGGCTGTTATCGAAGTTGGAAAGATACCTATCCAAAAAAATTTGGACTAGAACATGATATTGAGATATCCCACTTGCCAGAGTTTCTATTAGAGAAATTAAATGATGGTAAATTAATTTTTAATAATGATATTAATATGAAAATAACGTATCATGATCCTTGTCATATTGGTCGGCATATGGGGATATATGAGCCACCAAGAGAAGTTTTAAAGAACATACCTGGAATTGAACTAATAGAAATGGAGAGAAATAGGCATAATGCATGGTGTTGCGGTTCTGGAGGAGGTGTGCGTTCAGAATTTAAAGATTTATCAACTTTTGCTGCAAATGAGAGAATTAAAGAAGCAAAAGAAACTACTGCCAGTGCATTAGTCTCATGTTGTCCATTCTGTCTAAATCAATTTAAAACACACATTATTAACGATGAAATTCAAGCTTTCGATCTTTCTGAATTAGTTAGAAAAGCGATTTAATATATAAAATCAGCCTTCAATATTTTTTTTATATTCTTTTTAATTTAATTTCTTAAAGGAAACAATATTAATTATTAACATTACAAAAATAAAAACAAAAGAGTAATATAACAAGAGTGGATATTAAAGAGATAATTATAAAAATAAGGAAATTCATTGAAAAACAGGATAAGAATGGTAAAAAATTAATAATATATAAAACTAAAACCAAATTTTCTCAATATTTTAATGAATTAAGTATAAGTGTTGATCTTGGCAAAAATA
>JBHLKV010000173.1:0-5934 GCA_048886305.1 Candidatus Hodarchaeota archaeon | reverse complement strand
ATAAGCACCAAGATAACCACCACCCATTGGAAGGAATATTGCCTCATTGCCATATTTCTCTTTTGTATATTTTAGTTTTTCAGCTATCTCATCCAATGCTTCATCCCAAGAAATACGTTTAAATTTACCCTCTCCTTTTGGACCTACTCTTTTCAGAGGATATAAAAGCCTTTCTGGATGATAAATGTCTTTTCTAATAGCACGGCATTTTACACAGGTTCTAAGTTGATTTTCATCATCTACTAAATCATCCCCCTCAACACGGATAATTTTACCATTCTTTACATGAAATTTAATAGGACAACGTCCGCCACAATCGAATGCTGATGTAGTCCTTACAATCTTAACCTCATCGGCTTTCTGTTGTTCGTTTTGCTTTTCCATAAAATCAACTAACATATAATTAAAGTAATTGTAATATCTTTAGATGTTTTAGTTATTAAATTTTTATAATTAAGTGTAAGTTTACATCCCTAATGTCTATTATTATTTTAAATGAGGTAACATTTATCTTAAAATAAAAAAGAATGAGTGAATTTAAAATAGAAATAAAAGAGAATAATATTAAAATAATTAAAACTGGTTGTTGCCATGACTGTGGAGGTCGTTGTGTTCTTAGAGCACATGTTAAAGATGGAAGAATTATAAGAATAGAAACTGATAATGATGAAGAACCTCAACTGAGAGCATGTGTGCGTGGAAGAGCTTATAGACAAAGGGTTTACTCCCCAGATAGATTAAAGTATCCTCTGCGCCGCGTTGGTGAGCGAGGTGAGGATAAATTCGAAAGAATATCATGGGATGATGCTCTTCAAATAGTTGCTTCCAAACTTATAGAATTTAAAGAGAAATATGGTAATTCCTCTATACTTTTGGTACCAGGTGGAGGAAACCAGGGAATGATACATGGCATCGTACCAGTTGCTTTAATGCTTCATCAAATTGGAGGATATACTAGAATGTGGGGAGCTCCTTCCTATGAGGGAGCTCTTTTTGCCTCAATGGCGACTTATGGAACAATAATGACTGGCAATGCGCGAAAAGATTTATTAAATTCAAAACTAATTATTATGTGGGGCTGGAATCCTGCTAACACAGTTTGGGACCCTGGAACCAGTCTAATGTTAGCTAAAGCTAAGGAGAAAGGAATTAAAATTATAGCTATTGATCCTATCTTTACTGATTCAGCGGCAGTACTTGCACATCAATGGATTCCTATTCGACCAGGTACCGATACTGCAATGCTACTTGCAATGGCATATGTAATTATTCAAGAAAAACTTCATAACCAGACTTTTATAGAAAAATATACTTTTGGATTTGATAAATTTAAAGAATACATAATGGGAGAGGAAGATGGTATTCCAAAAACACCAGAATGGGCAGAGAAAATTACATTAGTATCTTCAGAGGTTATTAAAAAATTAGCAAGGGAATATGCCACTTCTAAACCAGCTGCTCTTATAGCTGGGTGGGGACCTGCTCGAACCGCTTTTGGAGAACAATATTCTCGTGCTGCCAATGTGCTTTGTGCTATTACAGGGAACATTGGAATTAACGGAGGTTATGCCTCTGGTTTTATGAGAGCATATTATAGTCGTGAAAGAATAGTACCTAGAGGGAAAAAGTCAAAAGATACATCTATTAAAGAAGAAAAACCAAAAAAACCAAGATTACAGGATAATCCAGTTGATTTTGGTGCACCACCTCGTAAAGATGCTCTGTACAAGCTTAAAGGCGGGACAAACCCTGCAACCACTAGAATTCATTATAATGATTATTATGAAGCAATTCTACACGGAAAAAAAGGAGGATATCCTGCTGATATTAAAATGGCTTATATTGCTGGAACAAACCGTCTAAACCAGTTTAGTAATGTAAATAAGGGTATAAAAGCTTTGAAGGCTCTTGAATTCATTGTTATTCATGAACAATTTATGACTCCCACAGCAAAATTTGCTGATATTATTTTACCAGTAAATACATTCATGGAACGTAATGATGCTGCTGTTCCATGGCTTGGTTCTCCTTATTATATTTATTTAAATAAAACAATTGATTCCATGTATGAATCAAAAACTGATTTAGAAATATGCCGAGAGCTTTTGAAGAGGATGGGTGTTAAGTCAAGTCTCTTAGATTTAGAAGAAGAACAAATATTAAGGTTATTTATAGCTCCAAGAAAGGATATTAAAAACTATAACAAAATGAAAAGAGATGGTTATTATAAAGTTAAAGTCGAGGAACCATTTGTAGCATTTAAAGATCAAATAGAAGATCCAGAGAACAATCCTTTTCCTACTTTATCAGGCAAGATTGAAATATATTGTGACCATATAGCAGAAAAAAATATTCCTTTAATGCCACCTATCCCAAAATACTTTAGTCATGATGAACATTATGACTCTCCAAAAGCTAAAAAGTATCCTTTACAACTTATTACACCTCATAATAAACGGCGAACCCATTCTACATTAAGTATGGTTCCATGGTTGGAAGAAATAGAACCACATACAGTTTGGATTAATCCAGTAGATGCAGAACAAAGAAAAATTAAAGAAGGAGATTTAGTAGATGTTTACAATGATAGAGGTAGAATTCGAATTCCTGCTAAAGTAACTGAAAGAATAATGCCTGGAGTCGTAGTAGTATATCAAGGAAGCTGGTATAATCCTAATAAGGAAAGAGTTGATCTTGGGGGCTGTGCTAATGTCTTAACAAACGATATTCACTCTCCAGGTGGAGCTTTTCCAATGAATAGTAATCTAGTACAAGTAGAATTATATGTAATTAAACAGAAGGAGGGATTTTAATGCCACAATTTGGTTTTTACTTTGATCAAACTCGATGTACTGGCTGCTTTGCGTGTGCTGTAGCCTGTAAAGATTGGCATGATATCCCAGCTGGTCCAATTAATTGGTTACGAATTAAGGAAATTGAAAAAGGAAAATATCCAAATCTATTTTTAACCTACATTGTGTTAGCATGCAATCATTGTGCTGATCCTCCATGTATTAAGGCATGTCCTGTCAAAGCAATTACAAAAAGAGAATCTGATGGAATTGTATTAGTAAATCAAGAGGTGTGCATTGGCAAGGATGAATGTGGATCCAAATGCTTAAAAGTATGTCCTTGGGATTCCCCCCAATTTGGATTCGAGGAAAATGCTAAAATGCAAAAGTGTGATTTATGTATAGATCGTTTAGAGCAAGGTCAACAAACAATTTGTGTTGAAGCTTGTCCTATTTATGCTTTAGATGTTGGTCTTATAACTGACCTTTATGAAAAATATGGTGAAAATATTGATGCTGAAGGCTTTAATTATTCAGAAAAATATAAACCTTCAATAGTGTTTAAACCAAAATTTTTTGATGAAAAATAGGTTAAGTTTTTCTCTAATTCTGTTTTATTTAACAAATTAATAGAATTGAAATAATTCAATTTAAATTAAAATGAAAGGTGATTATTAAAAAATGTATGAACACATTAAAATCGAAAAAGTTCCAGATAACAACTATGCTGTAATTATCATAAATCGCCCTGATAAATTAAATGCTCTTCAAAATCAAACATTAAGTGAAATTGCCGAAGCTTTGCAATCTATGGATGCTGACCAAAATATACGATGTGTAGTACTACGAGGGACAAAAGAATTTACTAAAAAAAGAGCCTTTTCCGCTGGAGCAGATCTGTCTGATAGAGGAAGTGCGGATCTTGATCCTGATAATTTAAGACATCAAAGTCATGCGATGTACAGAAGACATAAATATTATGACTTAATTGAAGAATTCCCAAAACCTTTAATTGCTGCTATTGATGGTTATGCTCTAGGTGGTGGATTTGAATTAGTTCTAGTTTGTGATATCTCTATCGCTTCTAAACGATCATTATTTGGTTTTCCTGAAATCCAACGAGGAATTTTTCCTGCTAATGGTGGAACTCAAAGATTAATAAAAAATCTTGGTAAAATGAGAGTAAAAAGATTAATGTTTTTTGGTGAACATTATACCGCTGAACAGATGTTTGAGTGGGGAGTTATTTCTTTTGTGGTTGACGATGATAAATTTGAAGATTTTGTTCATGAAAGAGCATCATGGTTAGGGAGTGCTGCTACAAATAGTCTATTTTTAATTAAAAAAGCAATTGACTATGGAACCCAGATACCACTTAGAATAGGCTTACAATTTGAGCAAATGGGTTATGCAATTAATTCTCGAAGCAAAGATGTCACTGAGGGAGTCACAGCATTCCTAGAAAAGAGAAAACCTAAATTTCAAGGCAAATAAAGAGAATATTGCTATAAATTAATCATTTTTTTTACTAAAAAGAAAAAAAAGTAAAAGTTATTATTTATGTATTGGATTCTCAGAGAATTATTTTCCTATTAAGCTCATAGCCTCACTTAAGGTATTAAAAACTCTAGAGTGATACCTGAGACCTTCAATATTACGAAACTCTACTAAAAACTTTCCAATATATTCTAAAGCTTCTCCTAAATCGTTTCTTTTTACTTCATCTATAGCCATAACTTCGATCCCTTCCTTATCTGATGCTATAGCTGCTGGTATAAGACGCTTAATACTAGAAATTAATGGGTATTTTTGAATTGTCTCTAGATATCGCTGAGCAGCAGTGTTTGAGAGATGAGGAGGAAACCATAAATACGAAATAATATACGGCAATTTTATAAACCTCTTTTTAATTTTTAAGCTAGATTTCTAAATTGAAACCATTAAAAAGTATGTTGAGAACATTTTTAAATTTTTGTTTAAACTTGCTAACTCGGTAAATTTTAAAATAAATGAAGTTTTCTACAATAAAAATATCATAAAAATTGAGTGAAAATAGATTGAATTTAAAGGAAGTATGGTTAATTGATTACGCTCGAACAGCTTTTTCGCGTTCCAGACCGGAACAACCTGAAAGGGATGTTTTTGGTGAGATTCGTGGGGATGAATTACTTGCCGAGTTATTAATAAAATTTTTTGACGGAAAATTAGCTGATAAAGGTATAATAAGAAAAGATATTGAGGAAGCATCAATAGGGATTGCTTCTGGTGTATTAGAAAATTGGACTTATGGTGGAAAAATTCCTCTCTTTTTATCGGGATTTCCAAATGAAGTGTCTTCATTTATGATAGATAAACAATGTGCTTCAGCAGGCGCTGGAATGCATGCCTTAATAATGCACATTATGACAGGAAATAGTAAACGAGTACTAGCGACTGGTTTTGAACATATGACAAGAGTTCGGAGAATTGGTATTGCACCTGAATGGGAAAGATTTTATGACGAGAAAAGCAGGTTTTACAATCCTGATATTGATATAGTAAATTCAACTAATATGTTACAAACAGCTCAGAGATTATACGAAGAAGAAGTGCCCCGATTTACAAAAGAAGATTTAGACAAGTTTGGTGTAAGGAGTCATAATTTAACAGTTAAAAATCAAGAAGCTGGTTGGTTTAAGGGAGAAATTATTCCAATAGAAGGACATGTTGAAGGTAATGTTGAGGAACCAATGATAGTGGATAGAGACATGGCCGCCAGAAAATCTACCTTAGAAGGAGTTGCAGGACTACGTAGAATAGCTACACCATTCTATTTAGAAAAAAATGGTGGTAAACAGGGATATATTGATAGAGAAGGAACAGATGAAGGTGTAATAACTGCGGGAAATTCATCTCCTTTAAACGCAGGAGCTACAGCAGCAGTTCTTATGGAGGCTGAAGAGGCAAAAAAAAGAGGATTAGAACCTATGGCGCGAGTAATCTCAATTGGGTGGGCGGCAGTAGATCCAAGAGTTATGGGACGTGGACCTGTTCCAGCTACTCGAAAGGCGTTAGAATATGCGGGATTACAAGCAGATGATATTGATTACTGGGAAATAAATGAGGCATTTTGTATAGTTGCTTTGAATTGTATGGACAAATT
>JBHLKV010000172.1:0-5990 GCA_048886305.1 Candidatus Hodarchaeota archaeon | reverse complement strand
TTAGCGGGATCCTTCCCAATTTTTTCCAAGTTTTCTTTTTCGAGCCTAAGGTCGCCTTCGACTAATTCAAAATATAATTCCCCGATTTCTCGATAAGATAATCCTTCATTTTCTAAGATCCGAAAAATTGCGAGACTGTATATTATTTGGATCATGGCAATGGAAAATGGATTTTTGGCTCCTCCGATATAAGGTATTTTAGGAATTAGCGTCTCAAATTCCTTGCTTATTTGTTTAAGAATTTTATCTATTTTAGAATCACTAAACTTTCCAACAAGAAAATTTTGTATGTTATTTGTGTATTTACTAAAATTTTTCATCAATTTTGCTTTTTGTTTAATATAGTACTCCTTTACAATTTTTTCAGGCACTTATTATTTCGGCTCCTTAAAATTGTTCTTTTAGAAACATAAAAATCAAAACAAGGAATTAAATTAATTATATCCATTTTAATTAATAAATTTATTTTAAACAGGAGATAATAGGCATAACCATAAAAGGAATTAAACGATATTTATTATATCTGTAATAGTTTAAATTAGATTCCAATGGAACCGCATTCAGCTGATAAGATAAAGAGAAAAAAAAGGAAATATCATGATCCCAGAGAGAGATACACGCCTTTAGATGGCAATATAATTATTCCCTTCAAATTATTGGTTCGAAAAGATATATATGAAGGAAAAGAGAAAAAACCATTCAAGAAAAGAGATCCCGAATTTCAAGCAATTCTCCGAAACGAGTTTGAATAATGATCATCATCTAATTGTAAGAGTGAGTCATTTAAATCTACTATTTTTACCTACTTTTACCTTTTCTGTAGATTTTTAATAAGATTTTCAAAATTTTTTTCGAGATTATAATATTTGATCATTTCGAGAGGTTCTTCATAATTATTCAAGGTTGTTAAGTTATGAGAATCACACCCAATTGCCACGGGAATATCATACTCTCTTAATTTTTCAAAAAACCTCCTATATCGAGGAGAATAAAATGAAGCATAACTTGAGTTGAATTCAAAATAGATATTATAATCTTTGAGAAATTTCATTAAAGTATCAATGTTTCCTAACATAAAAAATGATGGATCAAAATGAGCTAAACCTAAAACTGGAATTTTATTTTTATCAGATAATTGCTTTCTCCAATGATGAATTATATTTTTAACAAAAGCAATTGATTCGTAGGATTGAAGATATTCAAATAAAATTAAATCAAATTTATCTGCTTTTATATATACTTTAATATATTGTTCTGTACTTGCAAGATCTATTTCAATGCCTTTTAACAATGTCAAATTTTTATTGTTTCTAGTTAAATATTTTTGACACTCTGAAATTTCTTCTAGATAATCTGTAATCAACTCATTATTCTTTAATCTAGAAACCCAAGCTTTCCATGAATTAGTGAAATGATCAGTTATTGCTATATAATTCAATCCTAACTTGAGTGATTTTATTACAATTTGTTTAATATTATTGGTGCCATCAGAGTAGGTCGAATGAATATGAAGATTGATCTTCGGGAATTCATGCAAGTTAGATCTAAATTCCAATTGTTTTTAATTCTTGGTTATAATATAACCATAAAGGTCCACAGAATAAAAGGATAATTCCGAAGAGGAATAATACTGATGTAAATATATATTCTGCTGTTGTTTGAGATACAATCTCATTACCAATGGTAACGCTGTCTATAGAAATAATATCAGTAATAAATAATGAAGCAATTGTTAATACAAAAATAGCTGAGAGAATTTGAATAATACCAATTATAAGATTAATATTATAGATTAATTTCACTTTACTTTTCTTTAATTCGATTATCTGACCAATTCCAACATCAATCGCTACTTCTTTTTTATTAATTTTTCTCACGAAGTAATAAGCAATTTCCCTAAGAGGAAAAATATCTAAAATAATAGTTCCAATAGTAAAAATGCAAATAAAAATTAAGATTCGCATTAAGATATATTGAAATGTAATTTCAAATCCATTGATCGAAGAAGATAAAACACCTAAGTTGTTAATAATCCAAATTAATACTACTAATATTAAAATAACCAAGAATTTCAAACCCGCTAATGTTAATGTTATAGAGTGTCGATCAGCAATAGTTAGTAAGTAATATGTTATTCCAATAAAAAAGATAATCAGACCCAGAATTATTGCATTAATCTCTAAAAATAAAGCAAGGATTATACAAAATGACATTACTATTATTGGTAAATAAGGAAAGAATGGTGCTTTATAAGGTCTATCAAGTTCTTTTCTCTTACGCCTTAGGTTAACAGCAGCATAATTTACAAATGCAATTCCTATAAAATAGATAAAAATTGTAATGTTTGCTGTAAATCCTATATTAGCAAACATTAAAGCTAAGATAGTAATTAAAATTGTTAATAAGATTGTAAGGATTAAAATAAATGTTGGTACATTTGTTTTTTTATTTACCTTCAAAAATTTTTGTGAAACATAATGATCTCTTGCTAAAGCGTGAAAGATAGCTATGGCAGAACCTAAAGCAGCATTCATAGCAATTAATGTTGAGACTACGGCAGCAAAGCCCATAAGCAAATATCCCGGAAATTTTAATATATCATCTAATATTAATGCTAATAATATAGAAGATTCATCTAATTCTGATTCATGAACTCCAAGATTAATTAATACAGTAAAAGTTGTTAATAAATATATAAGTGAAGTTATGAGAATTGCATAAATATTTACCTTTGGAATATTTTTTGATGGATTTTTCAAATCTGCATTTAAATATGCAAGATTTGAGATAATACTTGAAAAGAAAATAAAAGTGGAAGCAAAAACAAAAATTATATTAAAGAAATTCATTTCTGATTTAAGAAAACTTGGATCATAACTTGGTAAATTAATATATGGAGCTATAAATAACCCAGTAAAAATAAAAATCGCAAAAATAACCAATTGAATTACTGTTAGAGATATTAATGCGCTTAATGCTAATTTTTGAGTTCTAAATACCACAATTGCAATAAAAAGTATTGATGCAATTGCTATTGAAAGGATAAAAGGTGTACTAAAAGGTAAATCAAAGAATTCCTGAATAACTATTGCAAAAGCTTGAGCGGAAAATGAAAATGTAGTTATATTTGCAATCCACAAAAAAAAGCCAATAATAAAAGCTAAGAAACCTCCTAACGCTTCTTTACTAAAATTGTAAGCTCCTCCAGAAATAGGTAAACTTGTGGATAATTCACTGACATTTAGCGCAGTAATGAAAATCAAAATCCCTCCTAAGATTAAGCTAATTAATACACCTGATCGTGCTGTATTAATTGCAGTACCTAATAATATAAATATTGAACCTCCAATTCCACAGCCTATTCCATATAAGGTACCAGTTAGTAAACCTATGGATCTTGTTGGAGGAACAATTTCTTGATCTTTTTCAGTCAACTTAATCATTAATTTTTAAATTAATAGATTGAATTAGTTTGTAAAAATAATAAAAATAAATATCTTATGATTTTTCTAAGTGGAAAAATCCAGATAATATTGATAAAACAGCACCAATAGCTAAAAAAATAACCAAAACAGATGTATTTAAATCACCTAAATCAATTAATTCTAAAATCACTCCTAGTGTCCAAATAACAAAAAAGATTCCAATAGCTAATAATATCCCTCCGAAAAATTTTGATGCTCGATAAATCGCAGATAAAACTTCCAATCTATGAATACGGCTTTCTTTATCTCTTATTTCTTTTTCTTGATTCTCTAATTCTTCTTTTAATTTTTGAAGAATCACTCGGGAATCATTAGTGCTATTCTCAATGGCTTCCTTTGCTTTCTTCAGTTTTTCATGTTCACTTTCTGCGTATTCCAATTTTTCTGTAAGTGCATTAAGTCTTTCATCTCGTTCAATATATTCTAAATTGGATTTTTCAATGGCTTTCTTTAAATCTTCAATCCTTTTTTCATTTGCTTCTATTAAGCTTTGTTTAGAATTAATTTGCTCATTCAATGGATCTAAAGACTCATTTAATTCTTGAATTCGAGATTCTATATCAATCATTTGCTGCTGCTTTTCTGTAAGTTGAATCTTATATTTAGCAAGAAGTTCCTCGTAAGTTTGTTTTTGTTTTTCCATTTCAGGAAAACCTTCATAATAATCTTTAGTAGTTTGTTCAATTTCCTTTATTCTCCTTTCCTTTTTTTCAATTTGTTCAGTTAAGACTTTTCTTTCCTCTTCTTTTGCCTCAATTTCGGCATTGGAATGATCTAATTCAACTTTATTTTTCTTAATAGAGACTTTCAATGTTTCATTTTCAGCACGTTGACTTTTTAACTTTTTTTCTAATGCTTCAGCCTCTTCTCTTTGTTTTTCAAGTTCTTCTTCATTTGCTTGAATTTCTTGATTTAATTTCGCGGACTTTGCTCGAAGTTCATCTTGAGTCGCTATCTTTTCTTTAACAGAATCCGTAAGGACGATTAAATCGACTTGTCTAGTTTCATAGGTTTTAACTAGTTGTTCATTATTTTTTAAAAGCTCTTTATATTCTTCCTCTAAGTTATCTTTGCTTTCCTTTATAATATTTAATCTCTCTTCTAAATTGTTCATTTGTTCTGTTTTGAGATTGTATTTTTCTTCAAGAGTCGTCAGTTCTTCTTTTATAACAGAAAGATATTCCTCTCTTTCATCTACTTTTTTTGATATTGAATCAAGTTTCAATTGAGCTTCTTTTATTTCTTTATTTACTTTTTCTAACACTTCTTCATCTAGTTCTTTTTCTACTTCTGCTTCATCATTTGTAATTGTTTCTGATATGTCCTCAATACTATTCTCGAATGTTCTCAATTTTTTATCAATTATATCTCTTGAATCTTTAGCTTTCGATAAAAATTCCTTATCAACTTTATCACTTTCCTTTTCCGATTTACTATTTCTTTCTTCCTCTTTAAGGTCGTCTGTCATTTTATATTTTTTATATATTATGGATTCGTTTATTTTTTATTTATATAGAATTAGAATTTTGAATTTTAAAATTTAATTTTTGTTTATATATGAAAATCTATGATTTCTTTTTTGATCAAATAATTGTTGATATAAATAAGCAATTATCAAATTATTTCTTAACATATTCCTTAAGAAATATACCCATCTTACCTATTTAAATTTTTGATTTTTTCTACGTTATTTCGATGAATCACAAAAATCAATCATTAAATTTTTAAGTGATTATGATTTAAATTGTTATTTGAATCTCAATTATATGGGGTGATTGGAGTCTTTTGCCCGGATTGTAAGATATCGAGAATACTTTATCTATGATTCGCGTTCGAACAGACCCAATGACCCCGCCTAAAACTATATTTATAAAATAATTAAATTAATTAGATTAATAATTACAGTACTACTAGATTTATACATGTCTACCTTTCAGTTAGACTTAAATAAAGGGGATTTTCCAATAATAATTAAACCTAATTTAGGACAACCTCTTCTAATAAATCTAAAGGATTTTAAAAACAAAGAAGGAAAATACATTAAGAACATAACTTTTGAAGCGATGATTTTAACCTATTCAAATCAAACTATTCAAGATATTGGTAAGAATTTTCATCTTAATACATTTATTCAGCCAATTTTAACAGATGATGGTAATTTTTTAGAAAGAAGAGGAGAGAGATATCCGATAAAACTAATTGAAATAACCAAATTAAAGAAGAATATAACTGAAAATAACCTATTAAATGAAGAGAATTGTATTATTTTCGATTTACAATATACACTAATAAAAGAAGAAGAAATTCTTGGCAAAAGAGATGAATTATGTAAACTTGTATTTGAGATTAATGATATTAAAAATATCGAAGCTTTATTCAATGAGTCTGACAGAAATTTATTATTATTTGATATTATTCATCGTATACCTAATATAAGTGAAGAAAAAATTAACTTTCATAGTCTTGCTTTAATTAATAAAGATTTAGAAAACTTAAAATTTATTC
>JBHLKV010000171.1:0-6038 GCA_048886305.1 Candidatus Hodarchaeota archaeon | reverse complement strand
AGGTACTTAATATCACTAATCTTAATGATATTGAAGAGATAACAGCATCATATGCTACAACAACTCCAGTTGATATCCAATTCTTAGGGTATTTAGGTTTTGTTTCAGCAGAAGATGATGGAATCTTTGTATTTGATATTCAAAATCCCACCCAGCTTATTCTGAAAGAAAGATTCACCTATACTGGAAAAAGTTTTTATTCACTTGTGATTAATAATGATAAACTTTATGTTGCTACTGGAACTGATGGTTTTGAAATTTATAAAATCACTGTGGCTTAAATTTTAATATTTTTTTCAAATATATTCAAAAATCTTTCCTTATTTCTTCTATTAGAAAATAATAGCAATTTGATCAAATGGACATTCATAAAATTAATAATCTTGAAATTAGAAGAGTTACAAATGATATTTTACTTGTTCATCAGATAAAAGCTAAAGGTAATTTTTCCACATGCGATGGATTGATTATACTACCAAGGAAGGGTAGAAATTCTAAGACTATAGTTCTTGATGCTAATATTGAGCCTAAATATGTAATTAAACTCAATGATCTTTATGGTCCTGTTTCAAATTATGTTTGTACTCACGGGCATATGGATCATAGCTCACATGTTTATGTCTGGGAAAAAATTGGAGCTATAGTGCATGCTCCAAGTCCAGAAGCTACCTATTTATTAGATCTTCATAATTTTTTTGAAGGTTTTGGATTTAATGAAGCATTAAATTATTCAGACATTGAGAAATTTGGTGAATTAAATGGCTTTCATAAGTGTAATAATGTAAAGTCTTTTGAACCAGGAGATTTATTAAAATTTGAAAATTTTATTGTTGAAACCATCTCATTTTCAGGTCATTCAAAAGCACATGTAGGGTTATACTTACCCAATGAAAAAATATTACATGTTAGTTGCTTAGGATTTGATCAGCCAAAACCAGGAGTTGATGCTTTTGGACCTTGGTACGGTTTTAAAGAATGCTCTATTGAACAATACTTGAGTGATATTAATTATGCAGAAGAAATTTTCGTTAATAAAGCAAAATTTTTAACTTCTAGTCACTCTTATATCGCTAAGAACCCAGATAGAAGTCCATTTGATTATATGAGAAAAAAGATTAATGATAATCAACACAGAGTTGATAATGCGTTAAAATCTTTGAATTTCCGATTGAATTTTGAAGAAAAACTCAAAAAACTATTAGAATTAGATATATTCTTTCCTAAAAAGAAAATGGAAGGTTTTTTATTAAATATTTATACCTTATGGGAATCATGGATAATAAGAAAACATCTTGAGAGAAATAAGAATAGAATTAAATAAATTTTTTGCTTAATCTTTATCTAGTTCTAATATTACCTTTAAAGATTCACCAGCTTCACACACTACTTTAAATGCCTCTCCAACTTTACTTAATGGGAAACGATGGGTGATAATATCAATGACATTAATTCTTTTTGAAAGGATCCAGTTATATGCTTCATCAAGGTCTTCAGGTGCAGCTCCATATGAGGTCATTATTGTAATTTCATTTCTCCAATAATCATTTATTGGAACTTCTAAATTTATTCCTGGTTTTGGAACCGCAAAAAATATGATTTTACTCCCTGAAGCTGCACATTCTAGAGCTTGTTTTGCTGCTGATAAAGCCCCAGCACAAACGATTACTATATCTGCTAATCTACCTTCATTAACTTTCTTTAATTCCATTGCGATATCTTCCTTTGCATGAAATACAACGTCTGCTCCAAATTTTTTGGCCATTTGTAATCTGAATTCGTTAATATCAGTTGCGATTATTTTTTTTACACCTCTTAATTTTGCTAACTGAATATGTAATATACCAGATACTCCACTCCCTAATATCAGAACAGTTAAACCCTTTTTAATATTAGCCAATCTTTGAGCACGACACACACAACCAAGAGGTTCAATAAATACAGCTTCCTCATATGATACACTTTTATCTAAAACATACACCCCCTTTTTTTCAATGTTAACTTTTGGGACTCGAATATATTCAGCAAATCCTCCAGGATCAAAATTTGTGTTATGTAGTAAATCACAGGCAGTATGGTGACCTTGGTTACAGTAATGACATTCAAAACAAGGAACATGATGGGACACAAAAACTCGATCTCCAACTTTAAGATGTTTTACTTTATCGCTTTTCTCAACAATATCTCCTGCAATTTCATGACCCAATACTAAAGAATTTACACCTAATTTTTTCATTTTAGCAAATCGATAATATTCGAGAATATCAGAACCACAAATTCCAGATTTTTTTACCTTAACTAGGAATTCTCCAGATCTAATAATAGGTTTTAACATTTCGTCTATTCGAACATCATCGTTATTATAATATCTAGCGATTTTCATTTTTTACACATAAAATTCTTTATTTTAATAATAAAATCTTATTCAAATCTTCTTTTTTCAACTTTAACAGCTCTACTTCAGGCAATCTTTCTGTGAGTACGCGCCAATTATTATCTTCCTTAAATACATCTTCAAATATTGGTAAGGCTTCATCGACTTTTTGACTATTAGCTAAAGATACCGCGGTCCAATATTTCATTTCAAGATTATCTGGGCACATTTCCATGGCTGTATTATATTCCTCAAGAGCTTTATTGATATCACCTTTTTCAAATGCCTGGTCTCCATTATCCATACGCTCATAAGCTCTATACAATTTTAACAACCTACTAAGCTCCTCTAATGGTTTTTTGTGATCTTCTACCCTGAGGTCGATAAGAGGGTCTTCCCATTTTTCTTCTATTGGCTCACCTCTTACTATCAATAAAGCGGCAGATTGCATTCCCCTTATATCCCCACCAACAGACTCTGCTGCTTTTAAAGTTTTGACTATTCGCTCAGGGAGAGGGAGATCTTTATCGTTTTCATAAGCTTCTGCCATTTTAGACCAAACTTTATCTGATAACATTAAGTTTGCTTGAACTGAATAATTATCTCCCATTATATGACCTGCTTGTTTTATACACTTTAAACCTGTATGAGTTGCAACATTTCCTTGAACATCTAAAATAGAAACTTGCCTAACATCCTTTCCATCATCATCTGAAAGTAAAATCTTTAGAGCTTCTTCTGGAGATTTTCCCTTTTTTAATAATTCAAGACCTCGAAGTCCAAATGATTTATTTAAAAAAGATTGTGTAGCAACAACTCCTACACCTGACTCTCCCCATGCTACAACAGATACATCGAAATAATGACTTTGGACTCCCACACCCATATCTCCCGTTTCAGGGTCTCTGGCTACAATAGAATAAGTATGAGCAATTGGATGGATTCTATTATATCTTATATTTGTCATAAACTTATTCCCTTAAAATAGTAATTAAAATAGAATTTATTTATGAGTATTTTTCGTTAGATAAATTTTTATCTTTTTTTAAAAATTGAGAAATGAAATAAAAAAAACAAGTAAAAATTAGATTAATGCTTTGTTTTTCTACGTGTTAATAGTTTAAATGCAATATCTGTTCCCATCCCTTGATTATAAGCTAATTCGATCCATAGCTTTGCAAGAGGTTCTATTAGTCTTGCATTTATTAATGATCCCGTATCTATAACATCAAAACCAAGATCATTTCCTAGTTGTTTTACTTTTGATTTTGCTCCTAAATTGTCACCACAAATAAATAAACTTGCTTGCTGAGTACCAAAGAATAATTTATCTAGACTTTCTACTCCTACAGTATGAACTGCTTTTATTACATTAGCTCCTACAGCCCATTTTGCGACTTTTTCTGCAGCAGAGGTAGTAGGTCCTACTGATACACCTCCTAAATGGGGTGCCACAGTTGTAGTAGAGTCTACAAGAATCTTTCCGTTTAAATCTCCTGCTGTTTTGATTGATTCTTTTGCACCTGACCATGGCACGGCAAGAACGATAATATCACCGAATTTTGCAGCTTCTTCATATGTTCCACCACTTGCATTAGATCCAATTGAATCAGCTAGCTTTTTTGCTTTCTGAGGATCTTGAGAACCAAACATTATAGTATGTTCCTTTTCTGCCCACATTTTTCCAAGAGTACTCCCCAACCTTCCTGTCCCTATAATAGCAATTTTCATTAATTTTACCTTTGGATTAATTTTTATTTGATGATTATAATTTCTGAACTGCTTTTTTCTAGAAGATAATAAATCAGTTGACTATTTATATCTTGAGTTATATATCATTCTTTAGCTAGAGTATTAAGTATTTTAATCGCTCTTGAGAGATTGAAAATTCCACAAACACATGGCTTTGCTAATTTCTTTGCGCCATCATCAACTGAAATTTTTCCATCTCTAATCAAATTAGCGTAATATTCAATACTACTGCTAGATACACAATGATGACCGCACATGGTCGAAATTTCTAATATTTCTTCTGAAGGTAATAATTCTTTTTTCCCAAATATACCTAGAGAGAGATGAACTGTATGCAAATTTAAATCAGCTTTGGAGGTAATATTTTGAATTTCATTAAGTAACCCACTTATAACAATTGAAATTCCTAGATCTTCTTCTTTAAGAGTCTTTATTATTTTTTCTACTGTTTTTCTATCAGTAAAAGCTGCTGTACCAACAGGAGAAACTTTCCAAAGTTCCTTAGGCATTATATTAGTAGGATTATGTTGATTTAGAATTTCACCAATCTTTATTAATTTTTTACGTGAATCAGGATATTTGTCATTTATCCCAGCTGCTAGCATCGCTAAAATAATATAATCTCTCTTAAGATCTTCAACATTTCCAGTTCTATGTAAAGAGTGGGTCATAAACTTATGTACCTCCTATTTTTAAGCTTTACCTAATCCCAAATTAGCTTTAACATTTGGTCTTACGGTAAAACCTTCTTTGGATAATACACTTATTATTGGGATATCACCGTTTTCCATTACTCTAGAAATAATACCAACCGAAAATACTGTATCAATTTTATTTTCGACTTCTCTTATAATTTTTAAAACAGCAGTTATTTTGCTATAGGGAATCTTAAATTCAATACATGCTGAGAGAACTTTTTCATTTTTAATGTCATCTCTAATATGTCCTTTATCATCAATTATCAGTGCTGTAACTGGATTTTTTTTTTCATATTCTACTCCTATTTTTGATAATTTTGTTGTAAATAATTCGATATTTCTAAGGTAGGTTCCTACTCCAGGACGTCCAATATCTATAGAAATTCCAATTTCATCAAGATCATATCGATTTGTCACATCATTTGTCTTCATTTCTTCAGTTCCTCTCCCGGGTATTCCTGTTATTTTATGGGGGGTCATTACACTGCTAAATGGACTGCGGATAATACGAGGCCACTTTAATCGTGTAGATCTTATAGCTTTAACAGGACATTCAGCATCTCGATGACAAACTCCGCACTCAACACACAGATCTTGATTAATAATTGCTTTATTATCTTTTAATTCTATAGCTTGAACTGGGCATACAATAACACATTGTCCACAGCCAATACATAGATCTATTTTAATCATCATTATTGAATATTCCCTTTAAATTATAATTTTCAAGATTTCAATGATTTAATTTCTTCAATATCATGAGGTAGATATTTTAAAATTGGTATTATGAATAATGTACATGATAAGGCCATTATAGATAAAATGAAGTAACCAGGGCTATAGTGATTATTAAAAATTAAAAAGAATTGCCCAAGCAGTAATAAACTTATACTACGCCCAAAAGTAATTGTTGCTAAGTAATTTAGAGAATAAATCGTTGATCTGATTTGAGGAGGGTTGATTTCCCCTAATGTTGCTTGAGTGAGAGGGTCAATTCCACCAAATAGAAATGCACCTCCAAGGGCAAGAGCTAAAAATAGAATAGCAATCGAGAATGCATTTGATATAAAGTATAATGAGAAGGCTATTATATAAAAAATAGAACCACTGATGAGGCAATATAATACAATCTTTATTCTTCCGTTTTTATCTATTTCATATTTCTTGTCTCCAAGCTTGCCAAATAATGGACCGGAAGGAACTTGACTTCCAAATAC
>JBHLKV010000170.1:0-6095 GCA_048886305.1 Candidatus Hodarchaeota archaeon | reverse complement strand
ACATCAAATGGAGTCCTTTCGCCAGTATCTACAACTCTTCTTACTGCCTGCTTCTTGCTATCATCAATTGCCTTTTGAGCAGGTTGATATTTTCTAGCAGGATTTCCAAAATAAATCCAATTAGGTTCCAGTATTTGATTAATGTGAGTAACTGTCCACACACCTAATGTTGTTCCTTTACCAATAATAGTACCAGGAGTAACGATACAATTTCCTCCAAGTACAACATGATCTCCTATAATTACTTTTTTAATTAAGAGATAATCACGATTATCGATTCTTAGAATAATACTTGAAAAAATTTGGGCACCTTGACCTATCATTATATTGTTTCCAAAATCAATAAATTCGACATCACTCCATCCATCAAACATTGTACTTTTAAAATCTGCTCTCATATCACAGAATTTAAATGCCAAATTACTTACCCAAGGAAAACAGAAATTATTCCAAATCCAAAAGATGTATTTTTTCACAGTTACTCTTAAACAAAAAAAAATGTAATCTCTATCATGGGAATCCATTTTAAAAAGACCCTCCTTGGGTTTATGAATTAATTTTAAAAATATTAAAATAAGCTTTCCAAAAAGCAAGCTAATTAGAAGGTAAGATCCCCACCATACCAAAACATCAACACCTATGGCTAAAATTCGCCAGTGAAAGAGATTTGAATCCATTGCAAAACCATAAAAAGTTAAAATCATCACTGAAGGCATCATAAAGGAAAATATATGTAAGATTAGGAAGAGAGTTATTCCAATATAATTCCAAGTAAAAACATTAGTTGTTATTGGGATTTTCGTTATGTCAATAGAGTTAATATCACTCTCCATTATACTCTCCTCCCAAAAATTCTTTAATTTCGTTTATACTGAGTTTTTTTGCAGGGAATTCCCCATATATTCCATTCTTCCCGAGTTTATCATATTTAATTGTCGCACACATCGGTAAAATAGTTGAATTATCTCCCATTTCCAATCCTGGCAGCGCTCCATTTGAACAGCTTAAGATACAATTATTATTAACGTCCGCCCCAAAAAAAGTTAAATTTTCTTCCCCATATACCCCATCCACTAAATGATTAGTGATATGAGCAAATGTCCCAATGTAACAATTTTTCCCAAAATCGATATGGCTATGAAAAAACGTGTCCTCAAAAATTGTATTTTTTCCAACTCGATTAGATTTTATAAATTTTAATTCCCAATTTATTAACCATGGAAATGGGGAATGTATGAACGCGAAAATAGGATATTTAAATAAAAAGGATCTGAAATGATAATAATCTAAAACTGTAGAAGATTCATCTAAGTTCCGATCATATATGCCTTGCTCTGGTCCTCTTTGATTTGCTAATTTGTAGAACCATTTTGTAAAAAGAGCAACAAAAAATAAATGCAATAAATATATTCCAATTACGATTACAGGAGTGAATATTGAGATTATAATTATATTCATATTTAGGAGTGTTTCTAATGAAAGTGAGGTAGATAAAATATTTGGGATTAAAAATCCAAAAAGAAATAGGATAAATAAAAATCCGGGGATTATAAATGAACATCCTATAATAATCCATCCTGTAATAATGTAAAAATGAAATGGTACAGACAATTCTTTAACGTGTGCGCGTAAATCTTCCTCATCAAGCTCTCTTTTGATACTTTCTTCAAAAATTAGTGTTTCAAGTGCTTTTGTATCACTCCGTAATTTATTCTCCTCTACTTTTTTAGCAGGAACACCGTGATAGATTGTATTATCTTCAAGATGTTGGTTAACAGTTGTCATAGATATTACCTCTAAAATAGTATTTGGTTCTATCACTGTTCCGGGTAAAACAACAGCATGAGCACCAATAATAACATTATCTTTAATTATCACTTTTTTAATGATTAATTTATCTTGAACAATTATATTAGACATGATGAGACTACCTTGACCAATTTTTACGTTTTTACCAAATTCTACAAATTCACAGTCAACCCATCCCTCATGTAAGGAATTAGAAAAAGATGTTTTTACGCCTAAAATTTTGAAAGTTATAGTTTCAAGTAAAGGTAAAGATAGTTGACGGGCTAACCATACAGGCCATTTTTTTATTATAGATCTTAAACTCCAATAACAATAATCCTTATCTTTTTTATTTCTATTAAATACTCCTTCTTTTGGTTTATGAATTAAATTTACGCAAGATAACACGAATTTTGCGACTATAATAGTACTTATAATTAAAAGAATAACACTAATAAAAAAAATTAAAGGAAAAAGGAAATAAAACATTAGATCCATTTTAGGATAATGCTGCCAGAAATACCAGATCCATAAGAATGATGGTTGAGCGCTTAAAGTAATAATTATAAAATATAAAATGAGGTATCTCTTTTTAGCTAAAGTATTTGTAGTTCTTGGTCCTTCTCGTAAAGATGCTGGAATTGAGATCTTAGATTCACCTCATTCTTTAATGCATACTGGTATAAATATTAAAGATAAAGAAATAACAGTAGTTAAATCTTTTTGTCAAAATAAAATTAGATTTTTTATCGAAAAAATTGTAAAAAATTGAATAAAAACTGTATTATTAAAGAAAATTGAAATACAATTTACTATTAATTCAAATAAAATTAAAGATCAATTTCACATTGTAAATTTGATGAGGATAGATAAGAATGAGTGACCCATTTTTTTGGTGGACGGATGAACAAATTAAAGTTGCTAATAGAGTTTCTCAGTTTGTAGAAGATAATTTTGAAGAAGCCGAAAAATATTTTTGGAATACTAAATTTCCTTGGCCCTTAGTGAAAAAAGTTGCAGAAGAGGGATATTTTGGAGCAGGAGTTCCTAAAAAGTATGGTGGTTTAGAATTGGGTGCTACTGGAGGTTGCATTGTTGCAGAGCAATTGGGACGTCTATATGCTGTAGGTCATGTATTTACTGTGAGCATGTTAGCCGGATTGGAACAAATGTTAAGATTTGGTAATGAAGATCAGAAGGATAAATGGCTTCCAAAAATCGCAAGTGGAAAAGAATTAGGAGCACTTTGTATAACCGAACCCTTTGCAGGATCTGATGCTGCAAATATTTTTACAACAGCAAAAAAGGATGGAGATGAGTGGATTATAAATGGTAAAAAACGATTTATTACAGGTGCTGGTGTTTCAGACAGATATTTCATCTATGCTAAGACTAGTGATGATCCTGCTATTCGTAAACAATATGGGCATTTAACATCATTTATCGTAGAAAAAGGAAGACCAGGATTTACACTTGAAAAAATTAATCCTTTAATTGGATTTGATAACGTGCCAAATGGATATATTGATTTTGAAAATGTGAGGATTCCAGATGAGAATCGTATAGGTGCTGTAGGAAAAGGTTGGAATGTAATGATGGCAGGGCTTAACTTTGAAAGATTAATTGGTGCTGCTGTTTTTGGAGGTGTTCTTACTGATATTGTTCCTATACTCTTTTACTATACAAAACGACGCGTGCAATTTAATCGAGCTACGATTCAATTCCCTGGAATTCAAAACGAGATTGCAGAGATTATTGCGAAAGCAAAAATGGCCAGATTGTTTTCATATCATTGTGCCAAATTAATAGATGACGGTAAAGAGCCTATGATTGAAGCATCCATAGCAAAAATGATTAATACAGAATTCGCGCGAGAAGTTGGGATTAAAGCGATTCAAATCCTTGGAGGGGATGGTCTCACTAGATTCCTTCCTGCAGAAAGAATACTAAGGGAATCAAAGATAGGAGAAATAGCAGCAGGCACAACTGAAGTTCAAAAAATGATTATTTATAGATTTTCTTCAATGCTTCCATCCTATAATGCCTCTATAAGATTAAGATGGAATGATGAGGTAAACGCTCCAATTATCTCGAAGAGAGACTCAAGATTTAAAGGTTTGGAATTAAATGAGGAAAATATTTTAAAAGTTATTGCTCATGATTATAAAGTTAATCCAGGAATATATATGACTCCTGATGATGTTAGAGAGGATATTGGTGGAAGCCGTTCGGCAATAAAAAATATTTTTGAATCACTAGAGAAACAGAAACTAATTGTAATCCATCGAGATCGTCAAGGCAAGATAGTTTTAGTGAAAGCAACTTATCTTGGTTTACAAAAAGCATTTCCTAAAGAATATTATCAGTGGTTTCCAGAGTGGTACAATGATTTAGATAAATTTTAAATAACTTATTTCTTTTTTCTTTTAGTTATTCAATCTCAAAATCTTTAATCATATTAACTTTTTTATTAGCATCAAGAGTGATTGCAATTAGTTTTGGATTTTCATCATCCTCATCTTCAGGATCATACATCACGAAATAAAAAATATTGCCTTCACTTTCAAATCCAACTTCCATCTCACCAACTTCGGGTAATATCTCTTTAATATTATCTGGTGCATTTTCTTTCAGTATATTAAATATGGAATCTTCGAGTTTTTTCTGTTTTTTTCTTATTTCCTTAATTTTTGAAAAATCGAATTGTCCAAGAGATTCTTGAGCTTGTTTATTTAAATCATTCCATTCTTGGAACATTTTTTCCAAACTAGGTTCTGCTGCCATAAGAACTTATTTCTTCTAATAAAAATAAAACTTGTTATTATCAAGGAAATAAATATTAAGTGAATATTCTTTATTAGAATATAAAATCTTATATTAAAGGTGTTAAAAATGGGAATTCAACTTCCAAAACCAAATTTAAAGGGAACTAAAAGTCTTGAAGAATGTATTTTTGAAAGAGAAAGCGTTAGAAGTTATAAATCCAAACCTATCGAAATTGAGAAAATCTCTCAAATTCTATGGGCAGCACAAGGGAAAAAAGGGTATAAAAGAACAGTTCCCTCAGCTGGAGCTACATATCCATTAGAGATTTATGTAACAATAAAAGATAAAGGTTTTTTTCATTATAATATAGAGAAACATTCCTTAGAATTGATAACTGAAGAGAAATTAGAAGATAAACTCTCTCGTGCATCTTGGGATCAGGAATTTATTGTTGAGGCTTATTTCAATATAATAATTTGTGCTGAATTCTCAAGGACCACTTGGAGATACCGTCAAAGAGGGATTAGATATGTATATATTGAAGTCGGTCATTGTGCTCAAAATATTCACTTAGAGGCTGTTGCATTAGGGTTAGCCTCAGTGCCAATAGGAGCTTATGAAGATGATAGAGTTACAAAAGTATTAGCACTTCCAAAAAAAATAGAACCTCTCTATATCATTCCCATTGGTTATCCATAATTAATTTAAATAAAATATTTATAAAAAAATAAGATATAAAGATACTATTTAATGTTAACCAGCGATACCAAAATAGAAACTAAAATTGTGAATAATATCATATATTATTTAGTTATTTTTCTTATTTTCTTATTTTGGTTCTTCTATTCTACATATGATAATATCCCTATACTAATCTTAATCTGTTTTTCTATGTTATCCTTAATAATATACTCACTAAATAAGAATTTAAAAGAAGGCATGGAATTAGGAACTAAAATTTTTCACATATTGTTAATTTTCATACCTATTACCTTTCTTTTTTATCTAACACAATTTTTTTATGACCCTTTTTCTCCTCCTTTTTTCATTCCTTTTTATGATTTAGTGGGTATAAAACATCATCATAACATTATTTTAATCCTACTATTATTTTTACTAATATTTCTAAAATTAATTGGTGTTAAAATTTACTTTTCGATGAATATAAAAATTAAATCAGAGTGGAAGGGAGATGAGATATTTGAATACTTTGCTCGAGATATTACCAACAAGAAAAAAACTCTTATATTAATTCTCTTTCCTCTTGGAGCTTTTGTGGAGGAATTTCTTTACAGATGTTTATTTTTAAGTGTTTTAATTTACTCTTTTAAATGGAATCTCTTATTTAGCATATTTTTTATTTCAGGTCTATTTGGGATAGTACATTATTCAGCTTCAAAAAACGTGGGTCATGTGCTTTCTACTCTAATATCCTCTTTAATCTATTTTTATGCATTAATTAATTTAGGGTTATTATACCCTTGGTTATTCCATTTTCTTACAAATCTATTAGTTGTATTATTTTATGTTCAAAATAGAAA
>JBHLKV010000169.1:0-6140 GCA_048886305.1 Candidatus Hodarchaeota archaeon | reverse complement strand
AGAGTGTACACTAATACCCATATGGAATACACAGCAGAGTCAATAATAAGGCTTTATCAGAAAAAAGATTCTATAACAGGTTTAAAAATGGTTCACGAGCCTAAGCATCTAAGATTTTTCCAAGCTCGTTTCGAGAAACTATAATAGAGAGTTATTAGAAAAAAACTATTTTAATAAAAGAAGAATAGTTCTGCATCTTTTAATTGAGAGCTAATTACATTTTTAATAACTCTTTCTTGTAGTAATTGTTCTATTGTGTCGAGATTAATTCCCGTTAAATTTCCGCCATAGATTCTATTTAATAACGCACTTATGGTAAAGGCTTTACCTTTATTATTTTTTAAGAAAACAATAATTTCATTTACAATTCCGACTTCAGTCTTCCTTTTCTGGGCTGAAAAGGGCATTATTCCTTTATTCTTTAAATTAGAATCTATTATTCGGAGTATTATCCCAATTATACATATTACAACACCAATTACTAAGGCTGCAATCATCGCAACTCTAAAGAATTTAAAAGAGGGAGGATAAGTAGGTCGAGGGACAGTTAAAAAAATACTGCCTGCTGTTAAGATAATATTTGCTCCTATTATGGTTAATACCATTCCGGCAAGATCTAAAGGTCTCATTTCAATTACATTTCTAAAAATTTAAGATTGGATCCTTATGTTCTTGCAAGAAACTTATTATATATAAATGTATCCTTGAATTAAGGGTTTTTCAAGGGTAAAAATAGAATAATTTAGAATCTTTTTTCTAATACTGTAATTATAGGCTTAAATCCTACTTTTCCAAATATATCAAGTAATTTTTGGCTAGAACCATAAGCAAGGTTAATTCTTACTGATTCACAACCCCAAGATTTCAGAATTTGAATGGCTTTATCTGCTAAGAGTTTACCAACATGTTTACCAATATACTCTTTTTTTGTTGCCCAATTATCTAAGTAGCCTACATATTGTCCTAATGTATTTTTAACTGCTTCAATTATCCCCATGCTTACTACTTTACCTGTTGATTTTATTTCTGCTACTAAAGTAATTCTTTTTAAATTGGGCTTAAATTGTCTTAAACCTGAGGATTCTCTCCATTTTTCTTCTTTCATGCCAATGTTAAATTTTTCTGAGAGTTCTCTTAAAATTGTCAAGGTTGCTTGATAATCAGAAGTTCTATAATTCCTGATTATGATTTCTTCTTCTTCAATAACTTCTTCGTTCATAAGTTTTTTATCCCTATTTTTTTTTAATTATTTTGATTTCTTAATATTTTTAAATTAATTCTTTTTGACATTAATCTTTCTTTAGTCTTTTCCACTATTATAAAAAAAAGATATTCATCAATTTGAGGTACAATTGGAGATACAAAAACTAATTCTTCTTTAGGGAACCAGATATCAATGTGTTCATTCATTATTTCTTTTTCGAAATACTCTTTTACATTTGTAATTTTAATTAAAAGGTTATGAAATTCATTATTGCTGTCATTTCGAGTTAAAATCTCAAATTCGTGACTATCTTGCATTATATTTATTTTGTTAATTGAAAATTGCGATTTATTTACAAAATCCAATTCAGATTTTTCAGTAGGATCAAATAATTTAATACTTGAGAATGAATCTTTATAATCTCCACTTGAAATATGTGACACATCGATGCCTTTTAAAGCTAAGTAAGAAATAGCTTTCTGCATTTTTAATGAAGTGGTATCAGCTTGTTTTATTGCACTAGAAAAATATTTATTCATAATTTCTTCGATCAATTCTCTTAATTCACTCTTAATGTTATCCCCCCTTTCGATTATTTTTTCAACTTTTGGGGATTTGATTACAGCATCTCTCACTATTTCAGATTCGATGATTTCGAATAAATTTTTATCAAAATTTTCTCTAATTTCAGTTGTCAATCGTTTGATGAGGTCATCACCCAAAATTTCTAGTTTTGTTGGTAGTGATACAATAACAACAATAGTTTCAGGTGTTTCCTCTTCTAATCCTGCCCTTCTTTTTTTTCTTTTGGAGGCTGTTAAAAATTTTTTACCGAAAAATGTATAACCTTTAAATTCTAAATCAATATGATCAAGAAATTCTTGTTCATCAGCACTTAAAAACCAAATTGGATGATATTTAATTGGTCTCATAAACTTTTTATCTTCTTTATATCGATCATCTGGATAGATTAATAAAGGAACATGACCCTGAGCTTCATCAAAAAATAAGACATAGACTACAGCTAATTCTTCAAAAGGGTTCTTATCCGATGATGTTGAATCAAATAATTCAGCCAATTACTACCAATTTGAGTGATTATTCTAAATTCTAAAGAAATAAATAATTCTTAATCTAAAAGGTTAATTAATATATAATATTGTTTAATAAAAAATTTTAGTGAATCCTAACAATAATCAACATGATTAAGGTTTTTCAAAATGAGATCAATATCTAAAGATAAATATGAGACACTCGTAAATTTTTTACAAGAAAAGCAAATTGATCTTTTATTGATTCTTGATTCTGAAAATTCTCGAAATATAAATTTACAATATCTTTCTGGACATCCTACTGATGCGATTATAATTATAACTTCAAATGGAGAGTCTATTTTAATTCCTTGGGATATTGCTTTAGCCGAAAAGCACTCAGAGGTAGATGAAATTTTAGATCCATGCAATTTCCAATATAACACCTATAAAGCAATAAAACATTTGATTGAAGAAAAATGGAAAAAATCTTCAATAACAGTTGGTGTTCATGAGTTTACTCCTTATGGTTTTATTATTAAAACGAAAAAACTCATGCCAGAAGTAAAGTTTTTTAAAGAACCAATTCAAATTAATAGACTTCTTCAAGAATTACGTGCTACTAAGAATGAATATGAATTGAATCAGTTAATAAGATCTGCACAGATAGGTTCAGATGTAATTCAAGATATCAGGAAATTTTGCGAAAATGCTGGAGATGATACTGAACAAGACTTATCTTTCCTTGTGCGAAAAAAAATGTTAGAATATGGAGCTGATGATATTGCATTTGAATCTTTAGTTGCAAATACTAATCGTTCTCATGAAATACATTGTTATCCTTTTGCAAGTAATCAAATGTTTGCATTGCAAGGGTTAGCTTTAATTGATTTTGGAGCAAAATATCATGGGTACTGTTCCGATATTACGGTCCCAATAAGTTTTGGAACATTATCAGAAGAACAACAAAAAATGCGAGATATTACACTCAAATCATACGAGACCGCTATAGAAATGATAGACATTGGTGTTCCTTTTTGGAAAGTTCATGAAGCTGTTGAAGAAATCTTAAAGAAAGAAGGATATATTATGCCATACGCTTTAGGGCATGGATTGGGATTATCTGAGCATGATTCACCTATTATAAGCCAAAAACCTACCGATGAATACTCTTTGAAATACTGGAAAGAAGAATCGTTTCAAAATGGTATGGTATTTACTATTGAACCAGGAGTTTATAAACAAGGATGGGGAGGATTTCGAATTGAAAATGATGTCATAATAAGAAACAATAAAGTTGAAATCATAACAAAATCACAATATTTACAAATTACTTAATTTTTAAAACATGATTTCTACACTCGTCAAAATTTTTGCACTAATTTTTTTCTAATGCTTTTCTTTTAGTAATCATAGCTTCTTTACATTCTTTAAATTCTTTTGGATAATTATAATAAGGTATGATCCAAAAAACAACGCCTATTAACCAAATTATTAATACTAACATTAATGCAAAAGGTAAAAATGATTTATTTTGATATATAAGGAAAGAGATGAGTAAATTACCGATGATACCTCCAATGTTAACCATTAGTCCGTTCATAGCATTTGCGGTATTCCTTAATTCTGGGATACAAACTTCACTATAAATAGCAAATTGATTTCCAACCTGAAATGAAGCAAACATATATCCAAAAAAACCGATAAATAAGAAAAATATCCAAGATAGAATAACTTGAATTGTTGTTTCAATAAAAAAGGGGATCAAATAAAATCCCATTAAACATAATGCACCTAAAAGGTGCCCAATAAAAGAGATCAGTATCCGCCCATTTATTTTCTCTGAATGGAAGTATTTATCTCCAAATTTTCCTCCAATAATTGATCCCGGAAGAGATCCCAAAGCTGCCAAAAGATATATTGTAGTTGCAGTTAATTCTGCGTTAATTCCAGGGATTTTAGTACTGAGATAAAAAATAGCCCAAGTTCCTAATGTAGAACTAGCAATTGCAGTAAATAATACTACCAATAAAATTCCGACCACAGATTTTCTCTTTAACAAATTACCAAGATTATTAATGGTTAGTTTGTAATCATATTCAATTGATCCTTTTATATCCATAAATTCTGGCTCAGCACTTGCTCGTATGGGTTCAATCCCTGAGAGGGAGTAATGTATAACAGTTAATATCCCTAGTAAAGCACCAAGCCCATAAGCATATCTCCAACCGCCTGGACCAGTATAGGACCCTAATAATCCTCCTAGAATAATTCCAATTCCATTTCCTAAAAGTAAGCCAAATTGCATCATTCCATATTTGTTTCCTCTTTCTTTGGGTTGGAATAAATCACTTATCATTGAAAAACCAATTGGTACGAATGCTCCACTCCCTATTGCAGCAAGGATAAAAAACACAGTAAAGAAAAAATAATTTAATGCTATAGCACATAAACAATAAGCAATTATCCATATGAGATTAGTAATTATGAATAATTTTTTCCTAGAAATTTTTTCAGATAATTTATCTCCATAATAACCAAATAATATGATACTAATTGTTCCCATAATAAGATTGCTAGCTACGGCTATTCCTATTCCGGACTCTGTTGTTCCAGGAAGGTATTCCAGTAAGTTACCTATATTCACTGGAAGGATTCCTATACAGAAGAATAGCATAAAATAAAGATTATATAAGGAACGAAAAGTTTTTCTCTTTTTTGCATCATAATCTATATCCATATATATAACCGCTTATCACATAATTCTTTTATACTTTGACTAGCAATTTAATAAATCTTCTTTCCCCGGGTTCAATGAGTTTTTCAAATGTTTTTTGAAGATCTTCTAAATTAACTAGTTCAGAAATCAGTTTATGTGGATCAATTTTATTCTTAGCGAACAAGTCGATTGCTGCTAAAATATCCTCTTTATCATGTCCTAAACATCCTTTTAGAGTAATTTCTTTAGTAATAATCGATAATATTCGTATTGAAATCTTGATCCTTTGCATGCCTTCCACCAAAATTGTACCACCTCTTCCAATTAAATCAATTGCCATTAATATAGTTTCTTCACTTCCTACACTATCAAAAATATACGTAGGAGCACCGAAAGTTTTTAAAAGTTTCTTTATCTTTATCTTATTTGGAATAATTGCTTCATTTGCTCCAAACTCAATAGCCTTTTCCCTCAAAAATTGATGAGGCTCAACAACAATGATGTATTCAGGATTCTTTTCGCTTAATACTGTAGTTAAAAAAGTTAATCCAATATTTCCACCACCAATAATAAGAACTTTTTCATTTTCACTCATTCTTGAAATTCTTATTGCTCTTGTAATATTTGCAAATGATTCAATCATTGTAGCTCCTTTAATAGAAATATTCTCAGGGGTGTGAAATAAATTCCTACGCTTTACTCGAACATATTCAGCAAATCCACCATTGTCAAATATCCCCATTCCTTCAAACGTCTCTTTATATAGATCGAGTAATACGTTCATGGCTACTACTTTATCGTCAACTCTCACATCAGTGATATTCGTACCAACCTCACTTACGACTCCAGATATTTCATGACCCAAGATAAGGGGAACTTGATATAATTTGTATTTAAAGTTTGGTACATCACTTCCACAGATCCCACAATAATGAACTTTGACTAAAACATCATTAGGTCCGATAACAGGCTTCGGGTAATCTTCTCTGTACACAATTTTTTGAACATCTTCAAGAACCGCAGCTCTCATAAAAAACAATTCTTTTAACTTAAATTTATATTTTCAATTTAGTATTTGTTTTAAGTTCAAATAAAGGTTATATTCCTTTCGTTTTTTTAGGAATTCGTGGGAAGAATTTTTAATAATTAATTCAATTGCATTATCGGTTAACTTCTTGATGAAATT
>JBHLKV010000168.1:0-6197 GCA_048886305.1 Candidatus Hodarchaeota archaeon | reverse complement strand
TAATATTGCAGAAATAAATAGTATAAAATTATTCGATTATGAAGATTCTCTCTATAATTATTTTAAAGATGAGGATATTTCAGACTTTTGTCAACGGTATTTTAGATGGTTTGAACCTACTAAATTTGGTAAAACCAATAATCCTTTCTTAAGTGATTTTAAAAACTATCTGAAAGAAAAAAAGTAATAATTAAAAAATTTTATTTCTGGTTTTTCAAATATTCATTCATTTCAACAAAACTACTTGTTCTTATTAGTGCCGCTTTAAGAAATTGAAAACCAATATCATATGTAGATCCATCACCTCCGATATGAATAATCCAAGGAATCTCATGATCATATAGACCTTTGGCTTTCATAATCTTTTTCGCAGTTGAGATAGCTTCAGCAACAGTAGCACCAGATTCAAATAAGTGATGTACCCATGGAACATTCCAAGAAGTCACGTTATCTTTTGAAGTTGAGACCTCGGAGCAACTAGTATTGTTTACATAGATTATATTAGAATTAGCAACTGCAGTCGCGGCTGTTGCCATTTGATTTAATACCATTCCAGCACCACAACCTGGACATAAACCATGACCCGGTTGTAGATGAGTTTGAGGCTGTAATTTCTTCCGATTTATTCTATAAATATCAACAGGCTTCTCTGCTCCAAATTTTTCTACGAGACCTTTTAATTTATTATTTCGTTGCTCTGTTAAATACATAATCTCATCAATCTCTTTTTCCATAAATTTAGGTTTAAATAGATGCCTAAATTTGCCCATCGATTTAAGATACTCTACGAATTTTTCTTTATCAATATCTAATCCACGATAATAAGTGAACACAGGAACACCATCTTCTACTCTTACTGTATAAAGTGGCCAATATCCACAATCAGTTGCAAGTTTTGAGATTTTCAAAGCATCGGCAGCACCATGTCTCCACCCTCTCATGCAATCTGAATATGCTTGAATAAATGCGGAACCATTTGACTTCAGAGCATCTGCCATCTTTCCCATGAAATCATTAGGATATGCTGGATTCACAGTAGCTAAGAAGAGTTTTTTAGTACCATAGAAAGCGAATGGGGTTACTAAATCCTGCTTGACTCCAATTTTGCCAGGTATCTTTTCTCCAGCAGGACCGGTCGTTGTAGAAGCATAAGGTGGTGTACCTCCACTTTCTTGGATTCCAGTATTCATAAATGCTTCGTTATCATAGTTAAAGAATAGGACATTACATTTTTCATTTCTGGCTAAAATATCCTCAAAATTAATTATATTTCGCTCTGGTTTCGACATTCTACCTCTCCACCCCATATATTTTTTCTTTGGTTTCTCTAACTCCTAGATATTGATATAATTGACCTTTCATATCTGTGACAGTTTCCATTTTCTTTTTCATTACATCAAACTCATCTCTTGTAACATCTCGTCCACCTAAACCAACTATAAAACTTCTAAATAATGTACCTAATGGATATAGAGCAGAGGCAACAGACATTGAAAATGGTGGTAATAGACCATTTAAGGAATCACTTTTTTCTAACAAAATTAGCTTTTCAATATTATGTTCTTGCACAATTTTTCGTAAATCCTCATATGGGAATGGTCGATATGTCCTTATTTTAATTAAACCAATATCCTTGTTTTTTGTCATCCAACTAATAATATTACCACAAACAGAGCCCATTGTACAAAAAGCAGTTCTCGATGAATTATCTAAATTATAGGTTTCAATCAGATTATAGTCTCTTCCCGTTTCTGCTTTGAATTTTTTAAAGTTATTAACCATTTGGCCTAAAACAGGTTGTTTTGCCTCCTCCAACTGCGCTCTTCCTTCCATAAAATAAGAAGGAGTAACAATCCCACCCCACGTACCAGGCTTTGAAGGATCAATTGTATGTCTTGGTTTTTTAGGTGTCATTCTCCTCACTCTTTCATCTGGAATAAGTGTTAATTTCTGCACTGAATGAGATATAATAAAACCATCATGAACAAACATAGTTGGAAATAATGAATCTTCTGAGATCATTACAGAAAGGATTGCTGCATCATAAGTCTCTTGAACATTTTCAGATACTATTATATTCCAACCCAGCTCGGAATTTGTTTGAGTAAATTCCCAAGAATTCCAAATAGATAAATTAGGGGAATTAAAAGCTCTAGCAGAAATCATCATAGTCAATGGTAATCTCCACCCTACAGCCATAGGCAAGGCTTCTGTCATCAATAAATAACCCTGACTTGCTGTGGCGGTAAAGGCTCTTGCTCCTGCTGCACAAGCAGCTGTAGAGAAGCTTATTGCAGCTAATTCAGATTCTACGTTTACAAAGGCTGCCTTTAGTCTTCCATGATGGACAACATCAGATAAGCCCTCAACTGATTGGGTTTGTGGAGTAATAGGAAACGCACATATTACATCTGGATCAGTTTGAGTAACTCCACCAGCAACAGCATAATTTCCAATCATCGTGGTTTCTACTGGTTCTTTTATTTCCTTAAAAAATATTCTCATTGGTTCTATTGACATTTTATTTTCACCTCACTTACTCTGGAGCGGCACAAGCAGCCGGTCCTTGTTTTAATCTTTTGCTAATAGCTTCAACAGGACAGATTTCTAAGCAATTTTGACAAGACTTACAATGAGATTGGTCAATACCTTTCATATGCCATAAACCATCTTCACCTTTTTCTCTGACAATCGCGAAATCAGGGCATATATACCAACATTGAGCGCAGTCTGTACATTTTTCTTCATCCCATATCATATCCCATTCACCCCATGAACCTGTAATTACTTGCTTACTCCCTATCTCTATTACATCCTCATCACAATACCATACTCCTGCTTTATCCACTTCTTTATATCCTGGTAAGCCTGGAAATACTTGTTGCCAAGGAACTTTTGTATCTACCGTAAAATCAATTGTAGGAGCACTTGGAGTCTCGTATATACAGGTTTCTTCATACGCCCTCTTTATAGCTGCTACATTTTTACTAGCGATTTCACCTTTAAATCGACGCATTATTGCATCAGCTAAAGCATCCATGGAGAAAATTGGCACTACACGAATAAGAGCTCCCAAAATTATTGTATTAGTTATATTTCTGCCAAGAATTTCCATTGCAATATTTAAGGCATCAATAGTTGCAATATTTATATCCTCTCGACCAACAATCTCTTGTAATGTCCTTTGATCCATGACAGTATTTACTATGAGCCATCCCCCTGGAGCTAATCCTGCGACAACATCTATTTCACCAAGAAGAGATGGATCTAATACTGAGACAGCGTGAGGAGCATATACTTGTTCATTAGTTCTTACTAAATCATCATGAGCACTAAGTCTAACATAGCTCTCAGTGGGAGATCCCATACGTTCTGCTCCAAATAATGGTTGACATACTCCATACCCATAAAAAGCTTCAACACATAGATTAGAAGCAGTGACTCCACCTTGTCCTCCTCTTGCATGAAACCTAAGATTGATCACATTATCTTTTAAAATTTCTTTCATTTCTTCTGGAGTTAACATATTGGAAAAACTCTCAAATTTTTTAAAAAATCAATTTTTAATAAATAAACCTTAGGATAGAATTTAAGTTTTTTATATGGTTTTTATAAAAAATTCAAGACAGAACCTAATAAAATTAATACGAAAAATTAAATAGAAAAACCATTAAGAAAATTCATTGTTTAACTTTTTTACGACTTCTACACACAAATTTAGAGTATCTTTCATGCTACTTTTGGAAACTATACTCATATCATCTTTTTTTGTATGCACTAATTTTAAACCAGGCTGAGAAGCTATCCAACATGCATCAAAACCTTCTTGAACTGCAGGCATATAATCAGACCACGCACCTGTGGGTAAATATATATCCTTAGCTTTAATATTTAACTCGCTTGCACTCTTAAGAAATAATTTATTTAATTTCTTTGAAGAAACTTTTCGTGGTATTCCAAATGAAGTTATTATTCTAATAAACTCATTACCTCCAATTAAATCAAGATTAATGAAATATGTTGAATCTTTATCCAACTTATCTTTATGTTGTTGCAGATAATTTTTTATTCCTCCTAAATTCAATTCCTCAGAGCTAGTACATAAGAAAGTAAATTCTAAATTACTTACAGAATTATTTTTAAAATAATTTGCGAGTTCAATGACTACACCGACTCCTCCTGCGTTATCATAAGCCCCAGGGGAATTATTGCCAGTTTTATTCAAAGAATTAAGTAAACCAATAACTGAAATAGTGATACTGATAATTAATAAAATATGATTCAATAGTGGTATACGGTAAGGTGCGAATATCTGAATTATGCTTAAAGTCAAATATAATAATAAAATGATAATTGCTCCTAACGCAGCAATTAGTATAATAGTAATCCTCATTGAAGAGGAAAATAATTGAGATTTTGAATCCCAATGTGCTATAAAAACAACTTTGCCTTTAGAATCACTATTTCCTAAATTAACATAAATATTTTCTGTTTCAAAATTTTTCTCTTCATTCTTCATAAGCTTTATTTCTGAAGTAGTGGCCATTCCAAGAGCTCTCGATGCAACAAATGCATTTACGCCAATCATAATTAAAGTAATCCATGGATTTATGTAAAAAGAAATGGCTAAAAGTACTAAACAAAAACCTATCGGTAAAAATAAGAATCTGATTGCTCTCCAAACATAAAAAGAAGTGTTAAATTTATCACGATGAATAGAATCATAGCCAGCTTTTCGGAACTCATCTAAAACAATATCAATTGCTTTCTTTTCTCCCTCTGATCCTATTAAACGGGGAAAAGCGAGACGTTCGGTTATTCGATATGCATTATCTCCAATAACAGACATTTGATGTATCATATTATGAATTCCTTTTTATATTATCTATATATTTAGCTTTAAAAACTATTCTATTAATTATATTTTCAATAAAATCAAGTTTATAGGATTTAGAATATTTTCTTAATAATATTCAAACCAGGTTCATATAATTCTATATAAATACCTCCTATATCAACATGAATTTTTTTAAAAAGAAATTAGCTTCAAATCCTACATCTCATAAGATAACGCCAGATTTCGAACCTATGATCCGAATTGTGTTTTGGAATAGTTTAGGTTTTTTTTTCTTTCAGTTCTTAATACCTTATGTGACAGCTCAGCTTCTTGAGGCTTCGGGCATAGAGATGGGTTTAACATTTGCTAGTCAAACCATCGGGGGTTTAATAAGCACACCAATCGTAGGGTATTTAACAGATAAAGTTTCTAAGAAATTATTAGTCTTAATAGGGAGTTTTGGAAGAGCTGCATGTTATGTTTTAATGTATATTGGAATAATTTTTTCTTCATTAATCATTTTTGCTATGGGTTTATTTGTACTTGGATTTTTTGCTGGTTTTTTCTGGAGTCCATTAAATGCTTTAATCTCTGAAAAATCACATAAAACATTTCGTTCGGCAGCCTTCGGAAAACAAGGAGGGATGTTAGGGAGAGGTAATTTAGTAGGTTCTATTGTTAGTTTTACTATTTTTGGAGTAGCAAATTACTATATACCCGAAAATTTATTCCTTGTTTATTTTCCATTACTAATTTTTACACTTTCTAATATCTATGCTGGAATAATATTTAATAGAAAAGTAGATGAGACTTTGACATATGATAATCATATAATCCAAACCACATCGGTATTGACCAACGAAATTAGTGAGCCTCAGGAGATCTTAATATCGGATATTGATAAAACCCAGACAAAGTTAACTCTCGGGTTTATTTTTGGGTTTATTATTTTAACATTTGCCTTTATGACTAGCAGTGCTAATCAAACCATTGCACCACCTTTCTTTCAAAGATATTTAATAGAAGAGTTAAATGTAACAAACCCAACTATAGTAATGATTATTTATTTTCCAAGTCAAATAATCTCATTATTACTCTCCCCAAGAATGGGTAAATTAGCTGATAAAATTAATCCTCAACTTGGTATTGCCATAGTGAGTGGTTTTGGGGCACTTGTTACTTGGTTGATTGTAAATAGCAACTCTGGAATTATGTTTGGGATTATTTTAACTTTTGATGTGACCTTAGCTTGGGCAGGATCCCTCGTTTTACAAAATGTACTTAGCCGTATTTCAAAAGGACATCGAGGGAAAATTTTTGGTATAGCTCAGTGGATGAGCTTTTTAGGTGCTATTATAGG
>JBHLKV010000167.1:0-6220 GCA_048886305.1 Candidatus Hodarchaeota archaeon | reverse complement strand
TATAGGTGTTCGAATAATTTGAGCATTATATCTCTTAGCAAGAGCTTCAAACATTAAAGATGACGCTAAATTTGTTATAAAGATTATTTTATCATATTTGCCAGTATTTTTTTTTAAATAATTTTCAGTAATTAGTGCTAAACCAACATCTTCAGGATAACACACACCATTTTCTCCAATAATAGCCAATCTATCAGCATCACTGTCATGGGCAAACCCTATATCATAGTTGCCTTGTCTAACTTCCCTTATTAAGTCTTTTAAATTCATTTCTATAGGTTCTATTTCTCGAGGAAATTTGGAGTCAACTAATAAATGATTATTAATTACCTTAACTTTGCATCCCATTCTTTCAAGAATTTGAGGAGTAGCACATTTTCCAGCTCCTGCTCCTGTATCAATTGCGACATTTAGATCATTTTGCTCTCTTAATTGCTTTAAATTAATATATTTAAGTAATTTGTTGATATATTCGGGTATTGGATTTAGATTTATTATTTTTTGGCTTAAATAAGAATTTTTAAAGTGGTATGAATCTAAATTAATGTCATTTAAGTTAGTAGAAATTTGATAAAGTTCTGAGTTGCTTAAATAAGTTGTTTTTGAGATAAGTTTTATACCATTCCATTCTTGAGGATTATGAGATCCTGTTATGATAATCCCTGCTGGTATATCTAAACTATTTTTCGCATGAATAATAATTGGGGTAGGACAGACTCCAACATTGGTGATATTAAAACCAGTTGCGATTAAACCCTCAATAAATGCTTTTTCAATTATATCTCCACTTGGTCTAGTATCCTTTCCTATTATTACTCTCTTGTCTTTATTATTAAACCATAATCCAAAAGAAATAGCTATTTTTTTTGCAATCTCATAATTTAAGTTTTTTCCTATAATTCCTCTAATTCCACTTAAAGTAAAAATTAGATTATTTGATTGCATATTTACTATAACAATTTTTTAGCTTAAAGGAATAATTTTATTCCCTTCCAGTTTGTATTTTGCAAAAGCCAGAGCTCCTCTTAAACCGATTTCATTTATATATTTCGTTACTTTGAGTTCAGGAGGATGATTTATTGTGAATTGAATTGGACTTGTTTTATATTGTTCTCTTATAGGAGGTAAAATTAGATCGTGATCTTTCATCATTGATCCACCAAAATATATCGAAGAGCAATCATAGAAATTGTTAACTAGACCAGTACCGACCATAGTATAAAATATACAATTATCGACAATGTGTTTAGAGAATTTATCTCCCCCTCTTGCTGCTTGAAAGATTTCTTTTGCTGTGATTATAGTTTTATCATTATCCACTAAATGCAGTAAAATTTTAGCTTCTAAATTACTTGTCTCAAGTGCCTCTAAAGCTCTATCTTTAACTCCAGTGCCAGAACTATAAACCTCCCAACACCCATATGCACCACAATTACATTGATGAATACTTCGAGGTTCAACAATACTATGCCCAACTTCTGCTGCATTTCCTTCCTTTCCAAGTAATAAACGTCCGTTGCAAATTGCGCCACCACCTATTCCTGTTGACATAGTTATATAGATTAAATTATCTTTTTCATCATCATCTGCTTCAAAATAGTGAATTCCTAAAACTGAAGCATTGCAGTCATTAATTAAAAATATTGGACAATTAGAATATACTTGTCCTATTGGCTCTTTTAATGGAATTGTTTTAAAACCCAAATTTGCGTTATTAAAAACTATTCCTTTTTCTACATCTAAAGGTCCAGCAGAAGCTAAGCTAATTCCTATTAATTGATCTCTACTTATATTATTTTCAGTGAGTAGTTCTGAAATCAGCAATATGACGGATTTGCTAATTGAATATTCATTTTCTTTTATAGTCTTGGTCACTTTGGTTTTAATGTTTTGTTCTTTTAAATCTGTCGTACAAATCCCAACTCGAATCCATGTGCCTCCAATATCTACTCCAACAATATATTTCTCATCCATTTTTATCACAGTATTCGATCTTTAAATAATTAGTTTAACATAAAATAAATTAATAATTTAATTCAATATCTAATAATACTCTATTTTAATTTTATCATTTTGTATTGTCTCTTTTAATATCTTTATTATATCTCTTTTTCTCTCATCATCTATCGCAAAGACAAAATATTCTGCTGGAATTCTTGCAGTAGAGTAGATTTGTACTAAATCTGGTTTAATTTTTTTGATTGCATATGCTAAATTCTTAACATTCTCTGGGTTATTGTTTGAAATATATTCTTCTCTATATGAATTGTAAAATAAACACTGGATTGCCAGTTTATGTTCATGCGGCATTTCTTTTTTCAATTTTGCAATAGAATCTATTATTGCTTCAATTTTGGGTGTTTCAGGATGGGGACGATTACTTAAGGTAAAATCTACTTTAGTTGCTACATCTAACTTAGCTAAAACTAATTCAAATTGCTTTACTTTTTCCCGAATATCATCAAAAATTAGAGTACTAGAATTAGTAAAAAGAGTCAATTTAGGTTTTTCATATGTCCAATTTAATTCATCTCTCACATCTAAAGCTATTTTTAGAAAATCTAAAATATTTTCATTTAGAGTTGGCTCTCCATTATAACCGAACGTGATTGAATTTAAATGTGGCACAAATTTTAAAATTGATTTTAATTCTTTTCTAAAATCAGGAGTGGGAGATAATTTTATTCTATAATTTGGAGAAACTAATTGGTTCTTACCAGTAGGACCAATCTCACAATATACACAATTAAAGGTACATAATTTATATCTTGGTAAAATGTCTACTCCTAATGAGAGGCCTAATCTTCTAGACTGAAATGGTCCATATGTATACTTACGCATTTTTATATGTGATTATCAATAAAATCCTCTATATTAATAAAATCTTCTATTGCTTTATTAACTTCCTTAGGTTTTTCTAACGTAACACTATGACCTGCTTTCTTGATTATAGAGAGTTTCGAGTTTATAATTTTATTATTAAAATACTCTGAATACTTTACAGGAGTTAACTCATCTGATTTCCCACATATAATTAAACAGGGAACATAAATCGTCTCTGTTTTATCTAATGTATTAAAACTATCACAGATTTTAAAATCATTATAGGTTACTTCTGGATCTATTTGAGACGCTTCCAAAATAGCGTTATCTATTACATTTTTAGATGTTTTCCTATAAAAGGCGCCAACTCGTATAAATTTTAAATATTCTTGGTAGTTAGGCTTAATTGAATCAAAGATAAATTGACTCACTCGCAATCTTGCTCCAGTTGCACATAGAATTAATGCTGAAACATCATCTGGATATCTAAAATAATATTCTTGGATAACAGCTCCTCCCAGAGAATGTCCACCTAAAATTAACCTTTCAGGTTTCAGAAAATCTACGAGTTGTTTAACAACATCAACATATAAATCTAAAGATAATTCTGGGAATGAGTTAGATTTATTATGAGAAGGTAAATCAATAGCAATTATATTGAAATCAATGTTTAAATAAAATTGATTTTCCCAAACATGTGAATTACCTCCTGAGCCATGTATCAAAATAAGGAATTTTTGAGAGTTATTATCCTTAATTTGGTAAAAAATCTGTTTTGCAGAATATTCAAAATATGGTATTGTCAATCACCAGTTTGTTGTTTATTGACTTATTTCCAATTTATTAAATGACCAAGCTCCAATTAATATCATTACTACGCCAAAACTAGTCATTACTATAATATCAAGCCAAATTGGATATAGAGAAACACCTAATAGAACCATCCTAAATAAATCTACAGTATAAGTATAGGGATTAAACCGCATAGCAATTCGCATCCATTCGTCCATGGCATTAACGGGCATTAAAGCTCCTGAGAGCCAGAACATTGGCATTACAATAAAGGTTTGAATTAATCCAAATGATTGAAAGTCTCTTAAACGCGTACTTACTATTAATCCTAAACCAACAACTCCAATGCTAGCTAAAAGTGCTATCGGGATTATTGTTAAAACTCTCCAGATCATTCCTATGTCAAGACTAAAAAAGCCAAAAATTACACTAACTATAAGAAATATTACACTTTGAATTACTGTTTGTATTGCAACTCCAAATGTTTTACCAAACATCAAAGTTCTACGGCTTACAGGAGAAGCCATTAACTCTTTCATAAACCCAAAAAGTCTATCTCTCATTAACCCTAAACCACCAAAAATTCCTACAAATAAGATTGCCATCGCGCAAATTCCAGAGGCTATATAGGATGTCGATTCGATAAATTCTCCATTAATCTCTATTGGAAACTCAGCAAAACCCGCACTAAATATAAATAGAAATAAAAAACCTTGAGCTATAGATGTGATTACTCTTGACTTACTTCTCCAAAATGCTAATATCTCTCTTTTAACTAGCATCCAAACTACGTTGTAATTCAGGTCTTTTGGCGAAATACTTATCTTAACCATTTTTTTCACTTCCTCAATTGCCTCATTTGAATAAATTTTTTAATATTTTTCATACGACTAGATGATTCTTCTCTAATCGCATCGCCTGTAAAGAATAGAAATACGTCTTCTAATGTTGGTTGGTGCATATTTACATTCTTTATTTTCAAACCATTATTATTGATTTTTTGAATTATTAAGGGTAATTGTTTACCTCCATCTTCACATGCAATTGAGATTTTTGGTTCAAAATCAGATTCTTCTTCAGAATATTCTCCTTTCTTTATTTTAATTAATTCAGTTTTTATAGAATCTGGTACTTGCTCCAGTAGATTGTCATCAAATAGCTTTGCAATTTGTTTTTTCGCTTCTAATGGAGCATCAAGAAACATTTGGGTTGCCATTGGAAATTTTTTCCAGGCATTTAGAAGTTTCCTAGGATCTGACATTACTTCACGCATTCTTGCTTTAATCATTTCGGGATTAATATTTGGCATATTCGCAGGTAGATTTATATTCATTGGCATAGATTCTTTATTCATTTTTGAGTCTCCTAATGAAATATCTCTAATCCCCTTAATATTCATGATTTCAGGGAAGATTTGAGGGAATTCAAGTCTATTTTCTATTTTCTCAAATTGAATATCTATTATATCTCCTGATAACTTCTTTTTAAGATTTTCTGATGTATCCATGACAATAATTTTACCATGATCCATTATACAAATCCGATCAGCAAGTTCATCAGCTTCTTCCATGTAATGCGTAGTTAATAGAATAGTTATATTGAGTTGATTTAACTCCTTAATCTTTTCCCAGATCTTACGTCGTGTCTGTGGATCCAACCCTAACGTTGGTTCATCAAGAAATAATACTTCTGGTTCATGAATTAATCCTCTCGCAATTTCTAACCGTCGTTTCATACCACCTGAATAATTTTTTACAAATACATCTGCTTTGTCTTCAAGATTTACCAGTTTTAATACCTCATTTATCTTATCACGTCTTTCTTTTTTTGGCATTCCATAAAGAATGGCATGTAATTCCAAATTTTCCCCACCTTTCATATCACTATCAAGACTCGGCTCTTGAAATACAATTCCAATACTTTTCCTCACACTTTTAGAATTTTTTCGAATATCAAATGTATTTACTGTAGCCTCCCCTTCAGTTGGAGTTAATAAAGTTGCAAGCATTGAAATGGTTGTCGTTTTCCCTGCACCATTGGGTCCTAATAGAGCAAAAATCTCACCTTTCTTAATTTCAAAACTAATATTATCAACTGCTAAAACATTACCTTCACTATAGATTTTTGTAAGGTTTTTTACTTCAATTATATTATCTGTCATTTTCCTATCAAATTAAATTATTAATTAGAAAAATAATTTTTCATTTTATTTTATAAAGATATTTAAGTAGTAAAAATACTTAAAAAAAAATTGGTTAATTATTTTTTCTATTCGCTGATTGTTATGGTTTTCAGGATGAGTTGTTATAATACAAGCTTTTACTCGAATTTTGTATCATCCATTAAGTCAAAGAAACTAATATAAAGTATTAATTCAAAAAGATTATTATTAATAAAAGTGATAAAATATGACAGAAGTTTATATTGAAGACACAAATCAAGGTATTAAATCAGCCGTAAATCAAATTTTCTTACATATTCAGAAAAATGGTCAACCTATTCTCAAGAGTTCAAAAGAAGTGTATATCAAAGTCAATGGTATTCATTTTAAGAAACATACTTATACCTCTCCAGAAGTTTTAGAAGCTGTTATTCTCTATTTAAA
>JBHLKV010000166.1:1516-6274 GCA_048886305.1 Candidatus Hodarchaeota archaeon | reverse complement strand
ATACCATATCAATTTTATTTGATCCAATAAAAATTGGAAAAATGGAAGTTAGAAATAGATTTGTGCGATCAGCAACTTTAGAAAATCTAGCGAAAGAAAATGGAGAGGTAACTGAAGGTCTTAAAGAATTCTTCAGAACCCTCGCAAAGGGAGAAATTGGATTAATTATTCCTGGATACATGTATATCCATCCTTTAGGTCAAGCATATAGACATCAAACGGGAATATATAAGGATGATTTGATTCCTGGCTTGAAAGAAATTGTTGATATTATACATAAAGAAGATGGGAAAGTTGCATTTCAGATAGCACATGCAGGTATGCAGACGTTTAGTAGATTAATAGGAACCACTCCAATTGGACCCTCTGGAGAAATAATAAATCCTGTTTCAATGGATTATTCAAAAGAAATGTCTGAAGAAGAGATTCAAGAATCTATCGAATCTTTTGTAAAAGCTGCCAGACGCGTAGTTGAGGTTGGTGCTGATGCAGTTCAACTACATTCTGCTCATGGATATTTAATCAATCAATTTTTATCTCCTTTCTATAATCGCAGGCAAGATGATTGGGGTGGGTCTGATGAAAACAGATTTAGATTCTTAAAAGAAATAGTAACTAAAACTAAGAATATATTATCAGCAGAAATGCCACTCTTAATAAAACTAAATACTAATGATTATACGCCAACAGATGGTATAACTCCTTCATTAGCTGCAAAATATTCTGAATGGTTAGTAAAACTAGGAATTAACGCTATTGAAATAAGTTGTGGTTCAGGTTACTCTATATTCAATATGAGTAGGGGAGACATTCCAGTACAAGAGATAGCACAAGCCGTTCCAGACTATATGAAAACAATGACAACAAAAATATACCAAGATATGGTTGGAAAATATAATATTGATGAAGGATACAATCTTGAAGCTGCAAAGATGATTAAGCCTATTATCGGAGAAATCCCCTTAGCCTTGGTGGGAGGACTAAGAGATAAATCTTTTATGGAAGAAATTATGCGTAAAAAGTTTGTTGATTTAATATCAATGTCCCGTCCTTTTATCAGGGAACCATTTCTTGTAAAAAATTTTAAGGAAGGGAAGCAAGATAAGGTAGCCTGTATATCTTGTAATCGATGTCTTGCTGCTATACCAAACAATTTTCCTCTTCAATGTTATGTAAATAAGTTTCCAGAAGATAAGAAAGCAGCAACTTATTTTCCATAATTCTATTTTTAAAAAATAATGCTAAAAAATAAAAAATAATAAAGTTATTAATTTATTAAGGAAGTAAATAATTCATACCCTAATAATTTGGTTAAAAACTCAATAAATGAGATTATTATGGAAAATATAGATAGCGCTGTTGAAGTAATTTCCTTTTCGGAGATTTTCGAATTAATTAATAGAATTAATAAAAAATATAAGAAATTACAACGTCGTGTTGTCAAGGAATCAAATCTAACTCCTTCTCAATATTCAATATTAAAAGAACTTTGGGATTCTGATGAAAAACCATTTAAAATGTTAGCTCTTGCTCGTTGTTGTTCACAATCAACAATCACAGGAATTATTGATACAATGGAAAAAAATAAACTGGTTATGAGAGTAGCAAATCCTAATGATAGACGGAGTCTTCTAGTAAAACTTACAGACAAAGGAAAAAATTTAAAATCTCTTCCTCAACCTATAGTACTTGTAGTAAAGGATTGTTGTGACGGTTTTGAAGCTGAAGAGGTGAAAAAATTAACCCAACTTCTAAGAAAGTTAGACAATTCATTTGAATTAGATGAGTCAGACATATGTCAGGTTTGATTTAATAAACTAGTACAAAAAATCTCTTTTCTCATTTTTATTTCGGATCCGAAATATCCGGCACCTTTATATACTATTGTTGATTATTTATATTCAAAATAATTTGTAAATAAAATGAAACAAAAAAAACTAAAAAGACTTTTAGAAGCTGAGAAGAGCAGAAGAGCAAAAAGAGCATTTTATAAGAAAGACCCTGATGCCTGTTTTTGTAATTTTGAGTCCTTTTACAGCTTATAATTTGAAGGATATAATAAAACAGAGGTATAATATATGGTAGAAAATAAAAAGTTAGAAGATGATAAACTTAGAATAGTAGTAAGAGAAGAGTATTCAAAAGTTGCTAAGCGTGCAAGAGTTTCTAGTTGCTGTGGTCCAACCGAAAACCCTGAAGGCATAGTTTCGGAATCTTGTGGACCACAAATAAGACTTTCGCCGGATCAAATAGATGGATTTTTAAAAAAATACAGTGCCCAATTAGGGTATACTGAAGATGATTTAAGAAGTGTGCCTGATGGAGCCAATCTAGCTCTTGGATGTGGTAATCCTACTGCTCATGCTTCAATACAAGAAGGTGAAACTGTGCTTGATCTTGGATCTGGAGGAGGTTTAGATTGTTTTATTGCTGCCAATAAAGTTGGGAAGAAAGGAAAGGTTATTGGTGTAGATATGACATCATCTATGATAGATAAAGCTCGAGAAAACGCAATAAAAGGTAATTACGAGAATGTTGAGTTTAGGCTTGGTGAAATTGAACATTTACCAGTAGCAGATAACTCAGTCGATCTCATTTTATCTAATTGTGTTATCAATCTGTCACCTGATAAAGAGAGTGTATTTAATGAGGCATTTCGCGTACTAAAACCAGGAGGACGGTTAATGGTTTCAGATATAGTGCTATTAAAGGAACTCCCTGATGTTGTGAGAGAAAATGTACAAGCATATGTGAGCTGCATTGGTGGCGCAATAATGAAAGATAAATATATTAAGGCCATTGAAAATGCAGGATTTAAAGATGTTGAAATCATCGAACAAAGCAATTTTTCTACAACTGAGTTTTTACTTAACGATGACAGCATTAAAGAAGCATTGGGAGATCAAATTGAAGAAGTTAAGAAATTAGATCAATTAGATATCGATAGTACCAGTATAAAAGTGAAAGCAATTAAACCATAGTAAGTATTTAAATTTACTCCCATTAAAAAAAAGGTGATTATTAATTATTAATGAAATGTATGAAAAACTAGCAAAAATCGTTATTCATTACTCGTTATCAGTTAAAGAAGGTCACAGAGTTCTAATTATGGCAAGTGATAGAGCAAAAGACTTAATTCAAGCTTTATACGTTGAGATAATAAAAGTTGGTGGTCATCCACTACCATTTATAGATTTAGAAGGTATTCAAACGTTATTTTATAAATATGCATCTGATAATCAATTACTTTATGTAGATAATATAAATAAGCAGATTATGAAAGAGGTTGATCGATTGATCCAGATAAGAGCAGAATATAATACTCAGAAACTCGCAAATGTTGATCCTAAACGTATTATGATGCGTCAAGGTTCTCAAGAAGTTAAAAAACTTAGGGAGATTATGCAAGAGAGAGAAGTCAAAGGAGAATTTAGATGGAATATTGTTCCATTTCCTTGTCAATCCCTCGCACAAGATGCAAAAATGGATTTGTTTTCTTACACTGATTTTGTGAAAAAATCACTATTTTTAGATAAAGAAAATCCTATAAATGAGTGGAAGAAACTAAAGGAGGAACAGGAACGCTTAATTAATATATTAAATAGCGTTAAAGAGGTTAAAGTTATTGGAGAAGAAACAAACCTATCTCTTTCAATAGAGGGACGAAAATGGCTTAACTCATGGGGAGATCAAAATTTACCAGGTGGTGAAGTTTATACAAGTCCAGTTGAAGATTCTGTAAATGGTCAAATTAAATTTACATTTCCAGGATTATATTTAGGGAAAGAAGCTGAAAATATCTTTTTAGAGTTTAAGGATGGGAAAGTAATAAATGCTACTGCCGATAAAGGTGAAGATTTACTCCATGAAATTTTGAATGTTGAAAATGCCAATATAATGGGAGAATTAGGTATTGGAACAAATTATGGAATAACACAATACACGAAAAATATATTATTCGATGAAAAAATGGGTGGAACCTTGCATTGTGCACTTGGTGGAGGTTTTCAAGAGGCAGGTTCTAAAAATACATCTGCTATTCACTGGGACATTTTGAAAGACATGAAAACCTCAGGTTCAAAAGTTCTAGCAGACGGAGAAGTCATTTACCAAGAAGGTAATTGGCAAATATAGAAAAACCTAACAAATTTATTATTTTATTTATTCTAATTATTGTAATATACAATTGAATATCTAATAATTTATTCATAATTATTATTCAGATTCTAATATTCTTTTCAAATTTTTTCCTTCTTCTTTCATATGTTTTTTAATAGCTTCTACACGTGATTTGGCAAATTTTGAGAATGTATTACCCATTCTAAAGGAGAGGGTTGCTGTAAAAATAGAACCATCATTTTTGGGTTCTATTAAGAATGATCCTTTTGGACAAATCAAAGAAGCGGGAAAAAAAGTTTTAAATTCAATAAGTCTATTTTTTTCCACATTAATGAGCTTAAACTTTAACTTATGCAATTCACCATGTAGATATTCTTCATAACAAAAAATATCTCCAATTTTCAATTCACTAGTATTTGTTAATTTAATGGCATTAACATGATCTTGATGCCATTTTTTGTAATTCTTATCTAAATCCTTTAACCATTGATAAATTCTTTCTGGTTTAGTATTTATTTCTATTGAATCTCTTAACGTTTTCATTTTGAAATTCCTTAATCTAATTAAGTTACAAAATAAAGATATTAAGAAAAATTTTATTAATTCACAAATTCAATTCTATAATTATTAAATTTGAAA
>JBHLKV010000166.1:0-1416 GCA_048886305.1 Candidatus Hodarchaeota archaeon | reverse complement strand
GAATGATTACAATAAAGTTTATGAACTTATGAACAAATTACGGAAAGAAGTAAGAGATGGATTGCATGATGTACTTGTAGTCCCTCTAATTGTGGTCCAACTATTGGCAGGTATGGTTGAGAATAAACCTATTAAAAGACCAAGATTGAAAGGTCCTGTATTTTCAATCATGGTTGAAGCTATGGATGAGCGAATTTTAGATGTATATCTTGAAAAACTAGATGAGATAATGAAGGAGGATGCTCGACCATTTGAATGGCAAGAAGTAGATGCTGAAGCAAGGCTTTCAAAGGATTGGAAGTTTGAATTGAAATATGCTTATAATTATTTTAACAAATATATTTCAATTGCTCCCCCAAAAATTTCATGTACTACATGTCACAAAATTCCAATTTCAGATCTACCAAAAATAGCTCAGCAGAGTGCTGAATTTGATATTAAATATCGAAATGAACTTCCTCTTGGAAGCATTTCTTTATTTGCTACAGTGATTTTCCTTTTACCTAATGGAAATTGTGTGATTGTGGGGGGCTTCAATGCTGATAATGTTGATGAACAACGCGAAAAATCCATGGAAATGTGGCATAAAAAATTACGACATCAAGTCCAATATGGTGGTGTTCACTATTGGCTAGGAGAAGCAATTTCCCAATCAATTGTAGAAGCAGATGCTTATACACCAGAATTTATTAAATTCTTTAAAGATATGAAAAGAGCAATAGACCCGAACTTTCTATTAAGCCCAAAGAAATTTCACATGTATAGTTATGATCACGATATTTCAACACATATAGTAAAAGAGAAGGAGTAGTTGTAAGAAATGACTGAGTTTAAACCAAAGGAAAAATACAAGCACTTAAACAAATTAGGAGATATAATTTTACAATGTATTAGTTGTGGAGATTGTAGAGAAGCTACTGATTATACTTCAGAACCAGAAAAATGGGGGGTTTGTGTTGCAAGAGATCATACGTCTGGCTTTGAGGCTTTTTTTGGAAGAGGAAAAATGCAAATCATTCGGTCTTTGTGGCAAGGGAAGCTAAAATTAAGTAAAGATTTAGGAGAGGTAATATTTCAATGCCCAACGTGTAATGCATGTGCTGAGGCTTGTGCTTATGATATGGATAATGCTGTTATATATGAGGCTTTAAGAGCTGAATTAATTGATGCCGGATGTGGTTTAGAAGCACATATACCAATGAATAAAGCAATGATTGAACTTTTAAATCCATATGAAAGAGATAATAAGCAAAAAAAGGAATGGCTAGAAAAATTGGATTTTAAGATAAAGAATGCAACTAAGGAGAAAACAGAAATTCTTTATTTTGTTGGATGTACTGCTGCTTTAACACCAGATATTCAAGCTGTAGCAATAAATACAGCAAAAGTTCTCAAAAAATTGGGTATTGATTTCTC
>JBHLKV010000165.1:0-6316 GCA_048886305.1 Candidatus Hodarchaeota archaeon | reverse complement strand
ATCACACACCCATGAACCAAGAAAACCTGCTCCACCAGTTACTAAAATTACTTTATTCCCAAAATTAATATTTTCCCCTTTTAACCGGTGAACTATCTCTTGAATATCTTCATTAAAATTGTAATGCAACTTCAATAACCTTTAGTATATTTCAATAACCTATAATATACTTTTTTTTATTTATTCTTGTAAATAAATTTTTCTTTAGGATTATAGCATTTTTAAGAAATCAAAATCATATTTAATACTAAAATTCTTAATTCTATTAAAAGAGAAAAATAATCAAGTAAATATAAAAAGCGAGAGCCTCATTTGGTTTTAGTTCCACAATATTGACAAAACTTCATCTCTAAGGGATATAATTCTCCACAGTTAGTACATTTTCTTAAGGAATTTTTAATTATTTCTCTTCCAAGCATTTCAAAAGCTTCTTCAACATTATCTCCCGTTTTAGAAGAAGTACTAATTAAATCTCCCTGAAACTTAAATTTTTCAAACACCTTCATTCCTTCCTCTCTTTTTACCTTGCGTTCTAAATCAATCTTTGCTTCAATTAGAATTTTAGTTTTAGGTGCGTTTGGAACAGAGGAGATGACATTTATCCAATCATAAAGATCATTTAAGGAATCCTCATTAGTAACATCATATAACATCAAAGCTCCAGAAGCTCCAGATACATAAGAGGGAAATAAGACTCGAAATCGTTCTTCTCCCGCAAAATCCCAGATATTCAACAAAATTTCTGTATTATCAACTATAACTTTTTTTGTCTCAAAATCAACACCAATTGTAGACAATGTTGATTTATTAAATTTCCCTGTCGCATATCGACGAATCAAGCTTGTTTTTCCAACATTTTTAGCCCCTGCAACAACAACCTTAAACTTTATCATACCATTTCTCGCTCAAATAATCATTCTAAAAAATATAATCCAACTGAATTAAATTCAATAATATTATTAATTATTATTGAAAAGAATAAAAAACTTTTTTATAGTTTTAATATCCTAAATTCCAAATTAATTATAATTTTTGTACTTATACCTACTAATTTTAAAAATCTGTTGTGCTATTTTTTTGCCAATATTCTCAATTTTAGTTAATTCTGGAATATCTGCTAAAAAGATATTTTGTAATGTTTTTAATTCCTTTAATAAATTTTTTGCTCTTAAGGCATTAACCCCAGGTAATCCAGCAATTATATATTCTAAAAGACGAGAAGTTTCAATTGGTTTTTTATCAAATCGTAATTTAATTGAACTTACTGAATCTGACTGTTCTTTTTTAGCTAACTGATACAAAAAATTAGCAGTTTCTTCAGAATTGGGTGTTCTATAAATAATTATCCCTATATTTAGTATAATTGAAGTTATTGCCCCATATAAAGCATTTTGATTTATGCTTGATTCTAAAAATGGATCTCCTTCTAAAATCAATATGGGCTTTTCAAAATTATTTTTTAATTCGAATAGTTCATTAAAAAGTCTTCCATCTTTCAATGAATCAATAAAATCTTGGGCACTTTTTCTTTCAATCCCAACCCGATTAGAAATTATATAATCAGCAACTAATAATTGTTGTAATTTTATATCAATATTCATCAAAGAGAGAGTTCGAACGACTGGCGAGGCTGTTTCACGATTATCACATATTATTGTTAAATCTTCTTTTTCTCCAATCGAATCCAATAGGATTTCGTTTGTTGTCTCCTCTATACTGATTAAATTTTTTTCTTTTGAATTATTCTTTTCTCTAATTTGATTTTGTTCTTGAGAAATATAATTTAACAGAGTTTGCTGGGCTTTTAAATTATCATTACCTCTATCATAATCTTTTTCTGAGCTTTTTAATTTTTTTAGACTCTCTAACATATTTTTTTCTTTAACTTTTTCTGCCCAATAATAACCCTCATCCCTAGTATCCTCTGCCATTAACACAAAAACCTTTCCCTCTTTTTTTCTTCCTGTACGACCCCTACGTTGAATATGGCGTATAGCACTTGGAACAACATCGTAAAAAACAACCAGATCACATTCAGCTATATCTAGGCCTTCCTCTGCAACACTAGTTCCTATCAAAGTATTATATATACCTTCCTTAAATTCTTCTAACAATTTTATCTGTTCTTTCTGAGTTAATCCTTTATCGGATCCTTTTGATTGTTGTCCTACAAATTTATGAGCTTTTATTAACTCATCATTTTCAAAAAATCTTACAATATTATTAACTGAATCTCGGAAGTGACAAAAGACCAAAATTCTTGAGAGTTTATTTTTAGTCAGTTGCTCTTGCAAAATTACTTTTAATTTCTCTAATTTAGGATGGACAATGCCTTTTGATAGTATCGATAAAGTCAAGTTTTTTACTTGCTTTATATCCTTATCTTGGAATAATTCTTTTAATGATTTATTTGCTATATTTTTAAGAAGTTTATCTTCATTTTTTTGTATATATTCTTGTAAAGCATTAATACCTTGAGTCTCAATTAATTCAGTCATGTGAGATAATCTGATCGCATTAGCAAGTATTTTTTTAGCATCAAACAGGTAAAATTTCTCTACATCTGCCCTAGTAGTGGATATCATACGGTTAACCTTATTATTTACGTTAAGTAGATCTTTTCTAGTGATTTTATTTATATCATAAGTGTTTATTAATTCATTCTGCTTTAACCATTTATAACTGGATTTTAATTTTTCCAATAGAATCCTTTTTATCTCCAAAAATTCACTAGGTAGCTTGATTTTAATCCACTCATTATCCACTTTATGGATATATGGTTTCACATCTAAGTCTTTATCTGTTCTAATTTCAATATGCTCAATTAATAAATTTTCCTTAATCTCATTAACTTTTTCTTGAGTAGAGCCTGGACTAGCTGTTAACCCTAAAATCTGAGGATTGTTAGCAAGATTTACATATTTCCTTGCTATAAAGCAATAGGCATAATCTCCTACAGCTCTATGACATTCATCAAAGATTATCATTGAAACGTCCGTAATTGAATACAAATTTGAGATTAAATCATTTTGAAGCACTTGAGGGGTCATAAAAGCAACCAATATATCCTGCCATAGATCCTTTCTTTTCTCTGGAGAAGTTGTACCAGTAAGCGTTTTTAGTGATTCTTCGGGAAGAGTGGTTAGCTCTAAAAAGGATTTATAATGTTGCTCCACTAATGGTTTTGTAGGAGCTAAAAATATCACCTTTGAATTAGGATTTTCCGATAATTTTTGCACAGTAAGCATTAATGCTATAATTGTTTTTCCAAGCCCAGTAGGAATAACTACTAAACAATTACGATTTAAACAATTTATAAAGATGTTTTCTTGATAATCTCTTCGTAAGATTTGATTTTGTTTAATTAAAGGATGTGATATGAATTCTTTACTATCTGATACTAAAATCACCAGAGAATTTTATTCCAATACGGTTTACTATAGAAAAATTTAAAAAAATTATTTAAACTGATAGACTTTATAGGATCATTAAATAATTCTTAAATTCTTAAAATAATTTACTAATAAATTAATAAGTCGATTTCAACTATATCATCAAATAAAATTTAATTCATATTACTCATTATTACCAAATGTGTACAATGTTGGGCCAATGATCTAGTGGTATAGGATAATCTCCTAATTATTTTGCGCCCAAGATACCCGCCTCACATGCGGGAGATCGGGAGTTCGATTCTCCCTTGGCCCATTAATTATGATAATCTATATTTGCTCGCACATTTACTTTAATGACTTTTAAAATCGAAAAGATTATATGAAATCATACATTTAAGAATCTAATTACTTATTTTTTTGGCTTATTAAACTATGTCTAGCTTCTTAGAATCTCGAGAATTAAGAAAAATTTATAAAGAAGTCAGAAAGTATGTTAAGATAGGGCCAATTTTTTTAACAAGATATGAAAAAGCGAGAATCGTTGGAGCAAGAGCACTTCAACTTTCATTCGGGGCTCCTATTTTAGTCGAAAAGCCCAAAGGATTAATAGACCCAATCAAAATTGCTCAAATAGAGCTAAAAGCGGGAATCCTACCGTTAACCATAAGGCGTGAGAATCCAAGTGGTGAATTTCAAGATATACCTATAAACAGATTGATTCTGAAAAAAGATTAACATCTATTATTTAATTTTTAAAATTTTCGGTTCTTTCCATTCATCTCTGAGAATACTATAAAAACTAGTATCTTTCCATTCTCCTCTTGCAAAAAAACGTTTTCGAATTAACCCTTCCTTTTTGAAACCAGCCTTTTCTAAAACCTTCTGAGAAGCTATATTACCTACATCAGTAATGCCTTGTATACATACTATATCTTTTGAAAGAAACAAATAGTCCACCATAATCTTGGCAGCTTCAGTGCAATATCCCTTTCTCCTTTCACTTGGAATTAAAACAAAACCCATTTCCAAAAACTTACCCATAGGATGGAGCATACAAAAGTGCATTGTAAAACCAATTGGAGTTCCATCTTTTTTCTCTATAAGAAACATCTGTGATTCAAAAGGATTATTTTCTTGTGCTTTTTCCATCTCAAATCTGGACCTCTGTAGAGGCGAAAAAAATTCACCCCAGAACTCAGGGTTATTAGTCCACTCTGCAATTAGTGGTAAATCCTCCTTCTCACGAATCCTTAAATTCACATTCTTACCTTCCAACATTTTTTCTTAGCTAACTTTTTTATTTCTTATAGATTAAATTAAGGCTATTGAACCCGATATTTACCTCTTTCTGTAAGAAAATAAACTATTTTATCCTCTACTTTTTCTATGTTAATATATCCCTTAGAGACAAGGCGATCTAGAATTTTTTCTAAATCTGCTTTTTTAAAAGGCTCTATCCCTAATGGTATTCTACTTTGATTTGCAATTATCGCAATGCGAGTTAAGAATAATCTTTTATCCATAATAGATTCGAGTATGGTTATTTCGTCATTTGAAAGCCTTTCAAACTGGTCATGTGTTAGATATTGCTCTTTTAATGCTTGAGCAAGGTCCATTGTTTCTTGGCTAACTTTTTGCTTTTTTACTTCAACATGTTTCAAATTAACCAAGTCTTTTGCAACTTGTTGCTTTTTACCACGAGAGATATTATCAATATAAGCTTTAGTTTTTTCTTTTTCTTCGATCTCTTTTTTTGCTTGCTCATCATTTTCTTTTTTCATAATATTACCATAAGGAATTTAATTATAAAAATTTATATTTAAATAATGAAAAAGGTCTTAGAGTTAAAAATCAGAGAAAAATATATCTTTAGACATATAAAAAAATCTGATGTAGAAGGCGTTTGGAACAATTTTAATGAAGTTATTGAAGAAGGGATATACCTTCCTGTTTTTTATCCAGTAAGAACTAAATTAGAGAAAGAATCTTGGTATCATAATATTAAAAAAGAAAATGAGATATGTATTATTGCTGAAAATCCAGAACACAACCCTCCGAATAATATAATCGGACATTGTGAGATATCTAATTCTGAATGGGATGCTGCTTCTCATGTTGGTTTATTAGGTATTATAGTCAAAAAAAAATATCGTAACTTAGGTATCGGCAGAAATTTAATTGATGTAGCAATAAGAGAATCGAAACAATTAAATCATAAAGAAAAAATTATCTTAAGCTGTTTCTCAAATAATGAAAGAGCAATACATCTTTATAAAAAATTAGGTTTTAGAATCATTGGGAAAAGAAATAACCAATTTTATATAGATTCAAACTATTATGATGAGCTATTGATGGAAATATGGATTGATGATTACCTAAAAAACAAAGAGTTAGAGACTTTTCTTATGGAAATTTAGTCTTCTTCCTATAAATTTCCCAACTTTTTGGTGTTAAAGGATTTTCATTTAAGAATATAAAATTAAGATTCTTTAAATTCTCAATACTCTCATTATTAAACTCTGAAATCTCATTATTTTCAAGAAAAAGAATTATTAAATTCTCTAAATTCTCTAAACCCTCTAATTTCTTTATATTATTTTTATCTAAAAACAATTCTTGAAGCTTCCTCAGGTTCACTAATCCCTGAATTCTCTGGATACTATTATTAGATAATTCTAATTTTCTTAGATTAGTTAAATTTGTTAAATTTGTTAATCTCTCAATACAATTATTTGAAAGATAAAGACCCTTTAAATCTTTCAAAGTATCAAGGTTTTCAATACAATTAATTAAATTATTATTTAAATACAACCATAATAAATTTCTTAATTTATTGAGACCAGAAATCTTCTCTAATTTATTGAAAGAGAGATTTAATTTTCGTAATTTTAATAAATAATTTATATTTTTAATAACCCCAA
>JBHLKV010000164.1:0-6390 GCA_048886305.1 Candidatus Hodarchaeota archaeon | reverse complement strand
TTCATTAATCTCGTAACCCCCTACCAGTTAGCTTTAAAAATATATCTTCAAGAGAATCTTCCCTAAAGTGTAAAGTCCTAAACATTTCTACCTTAGGTAAAATTTCTCGCTTGAAAGTATTAATTCCTCCAGTGAAGGAGATAATTAACTTATTATTCTCCATTATTGTAATTTTTTTCACTTTATCCATTTGTTCTAATTTGTTTTTTGCTTGAGTGAGCTCTTTTTTGGAAGAGAAACTTAATTCAAGAATATTTCCGTTATGTGAACTCCTCTTTAGTTCTTCTAAGGTTCCAGAAGCAATGATTTTACCACGATCCATAATTGCTATATGATCACTTAACACATCTGCCTCAATCATATCATGGGTAGTGAGGATGATTGTCATTCCTGTTTTTTTAAGATCCTTGATAAAATCCCAAACAAGTCGTCTTGCTTGAGGATCTAACCCCGCACTTGGTTCATCAAGAAATAAAATTTGAGGTTGATGAATAAGGCTCATTACAAGACTTAATCGTCGTTTCATTCCCCCAGAAAATGACTTAGCAGGTTTTTTTCGTCCAGCTATATTCATTTTCTCTAATAAAGCTTTCGAACGTTTTTTTATATCAGCAGGATCCATTCCATGCATGCGACCAACGAATTCTACGTTATCTTCTGCTGTTAGGGCTTCGAAAACCACATTTTCTTGAGGACATACACCAATAAGCGGTTTTATTTCATCCTTTTCTTTTATTAGGCTATAATCCTTGATTCTTGCATCTCCATCAGTCGGTTTTAATACTGTAGTAAGCATTCTAATTGTTGTAGATTTTCCCGCTCCATTAGGACCTAAAAGTGAAAATAATTCACCTTTACGAACTTTAAGACTAATCCCATCAACTGCTTTAATTCCATTGAAAGCCTTTTTTAGATTTTGAACTTCAATGATAAATTCAGTTGAATATTTATTCTCATTGAATAAATTAGGATCTGAATATATTACCTGTGCTTTTTCTAATATTGATTCATTCATATTTATAATTAAAATTAATCTGAATAAATGTCGTTTGTAGACCAATTTTTGTGATAACCTAAGTAAAAAATTAAAATAAGCAAAAAAAAAGTTGTAGTGTTTTTCTCATCCAAAATACTGTCTAAATTATTTTATAAGAACACCTGCCTGATCAAAATTTAAGAAACTGCTAATCTTCTCTTTTAATGGATATAGACCTTCTTTAAAGAGGGTGATAAGAAAAATTGCAAAGAATATAATTGATCCTAATCCTGGAGCGAATCCACTCAAAAGATCTGTAAACTGTGATGAGGGGTCAATCGAAAGTAAAGTATAAACTAAGGAACCTCCAGCAATCAGTATTGAAATAAATGAGATTATCAATGCCGCTTTTTTACTTAGATTAAAATGGATTGGACCAAGCTCTACATGAAAATATTTCGGTTGGACGATTATTGAGAGAACTGAATGGCTTATTACTTTATTTTCAAACTCAATATAAATATTTAAAAAGCGGCGTTCACTTTCTCTCTTTTTCATTTTTTTCTTAGACTTTATGGGAAGCACAGAGAAAATCATAACTGGAGGATTAACTGCGTCTTTATTAACAACAACTTTTCCTGCTAAAGGATGAACCTCAAAGCCTTCGCCTTCAATTTTAAGGTCTAAAATAGGTGGTTCTTTTTTCGTAGTTACTATTCTAACTTGTGTTGTATAAATAGTTTTACCCTCTTCATCTACAATTTTCAATTCTTTATGCGAAAAATAGACATAAAACAAATAACTTCTCTGTTCCATCATTACTGAATAGTATTGAAGTCCCATATTAATCTCATAAACCATTGGTTTTGGTTCCGATACAACCGTAGGTTTTGGTTTTGATATAGCTTCAGAGAAAACTTCTTCAACAGCATCTCGAAATTTTTCATCGGAAGGGGGAGCACTTACTAGAGCTCTTGATGGTGTTGGTGGGGCACCCGCACCTGGAGGTGGTGGAGGTGGAGCTTCTTCTTCCATTTCAAATTCTTCATCCTCGTCATATAAAAACATATCAGCACTTTCAGCCGGTTCTTCCATCATCTTATATTCTGCTTTCTCTTCTCTAAACGACTCCCTTTCTCTAGCTTGTTTAGCTTTCTTCTTTTCTGGAGCTTTACGTGGAGCAGCAATAGTTTTTATTCTTTCAATTGCTTCTTTTTCAACTATATCTGCTTTGGTTCGAACATCTTTACCTGCTTTCTGTTTCTCCTCTTCTTTCTCTTCTTCTTTTTCAAATTCTTTTTTTTCAAGCAAACCTAAATTTTTTAACTTTGTAGTCTCTGAAATCATAGTATTAGATATAAAATCTACAATGGAAATATCTTCCCGATTTACATGAACCTCTCCCAAAAAGTTATAAATATCATCTAAGATTTTTGATAACCTTGTAGACTTTTTATATATCCCGATAAAGGTGAAGTTAACAGGGTAAGAACCACTAAGATCTAACATCTCAATGGAAAGAACGTTCGATTTTTTATTGTAATAAATCTTATTTGTTGGAATTTCAAGTTTTGACATTTTTACTAATAACGTCAAATTTACTTTTCCTCTGTTAAATTATTTTCTTTAAAAATTAATAATAATTTTTATGATAAAATTCTTTGTTTAAAACTTTATCTTTATTTAGAATTCTAACCAAAGGTATAATAATGTTTTTAGATTAATTAAAGTGAAAAAAATGGCAGATAAATTCATATTAGCCCATGATTTAGGAACAACTGGCAATAAAGCAGCTCTTTTTGATGTAGACTTAAATTTAATTTCCCAAACTAAGATTAATTATCCTTTATTTTATCCAAAACCTGGTTGGGTAGAACAAAATGCAGAAGATTATTGGAATTCTGTTGAAAAAGCAACTCATATATTAATCAATGAAGGTAAAGTTAATCAAAATGATATTCTTGCGTTAATATTCGATTGCCAAATGAATTGTACAGTCCCTATAGACATTGAAGGTATTCCATTAATGAATTGCATTAACTGGCTCGATACTCGATCTGCTGCGATAACTCATAAATTTACTAAAGGTATTATAAAAATATCAAATCATGGCTTACGTAAGTTATTAATGTTTATTAAAATAACAGGTGGCGCTCCAGGAATTAATGGGAAAGACCCAATTTCTCATATTTTATGGATCAAAGAAAAATTGCCAGAAATTTATGAAAAAACATTCAAATTTTTGAGTGTAAAGGATATTGTAGTCTATAGATGTACTAAAAATGCAGTAACTTCAAGAGATTTAGGTAACACTTCTTGGATGATGGATACTAACCCTGGAAAATATGAATGGTCAGATAAGATATTAAATAAGTTTGGAATAGATAAAGAAAAATTACCTCAAATAAAAAGATCCACTGAAATTGCTGGAGAATTAACTGCTGAAGCCTCACATAAATTAGGTTTGGACCCTGGAATTCCAGTTTTTGTAGGTTCTGGTGATTTAACTTCTGCTGCAATAGGTTCAGGTGCAATTTTAGATAATAAACCAATAATTTGTCTAGGAACCGCGGATTGGGTTGCCGCTCATACATCTGAACGATTAAGAGACCTTATACACTACACTGGAGGTATTTGTTCTTCTCAAGATAATTATTTATGCATCTCTAAACAAGAAACTGGTACCGCCTGCCTTGATTGGGTAATTAATCAAATGTTTAGAGATGAAAAGGAGAAGTTTAAGGAAAAAGAGGAAGAACTATATAAATCAATAAACGCAATGGTAGAAAAATCTAAAGTAGGTGCGAGCAATCTCCTATTTACACCATGGTTATTTGGTGAAAGGAGCCCATTAAATGATCCTAATGTTAGAGGGGGCTTTTATAATCTTAGCCTTGCTCATAGTCGGGAAGATCTTATACGTGCGATTTATGAGGGAGTAGCATATAATATAAAATGGGCATTAAAAATTGTCGAAAAGCTAGTGGGGAAAACTGAAAAAATAAATTTCATTGGTGGTGGGGCAAAATCAAATGTTTGGTGCCAAATAATAGCTGATGTGTTGGAAAGGAACATAGTTCAAATGGAGGATCCCGATTTAGCCGCAGTTAAAGGATCTGTAATAATTTCTATGGTTGGATTAGGTCTATTAAAAGATTTTTCAGGTGCAATCCCACTAATTAAAATTAAGCAGAGTTTTACACCTAATCCTGAAAATAAAAAGATTTATAGTAAGTTATTTACAGAATATATGAACATTTATAAAAGGAATAAAAAAATGTTTAAGCATTTAAATCTCTAAAATAAGATTTAAACATTGGAAGTTGTTCTTTTATATTTTTCACTTTTTTTACTTCCAAATCCTTACCAATAATGGTTTCGAGTGCTTCATCAATAATGTCAATATCCCAATAAGCGTTTGGATTTTCATAAGTTTGATTCTCTAAATCTCCCATCCATGGATTCAATTTTGGTTTTGATATGATATTTCTTAAATTCCAATTGTATCTTCCTTTAAACTCTTCAGTTAATGGTTTTAATTTCATTTCATCCCATCTTTGAATTACCCAAGGAGCATATAAATGTAATTTATCAAAATCTAACTCCAAATCATTACGCCACTCAAATTGATGATCCCAATTTGCTGTTGCAATGAAATTATCTTTCTTAGATAAGTGAGAGGGAAAGAATTTCCAGGAATTTCTTATTATATTTTCGTCATTAAAAGGTCTTCCTTCTCCATATTGGAAGAAAAAACCTATTTTTTCTTTATTAGTTTGATTAATTTTTAGGTATACTTCAATTTGGGTAATGTCAATTTTACTCTTTAGCACTTCCTCTTGGTAAAACTTAAATATTACATTTTTGACTTCATTCGGGTGACATTTACCAGTAAAGATTGGATAATAAGTAAAGCAATAAAAATTAAAATCATTTTGAGATTTGCCTTTATGGATCTCAACCCAACATTCTAGTGGTTTAATGTATACATTTGATTTTAAATAGTTAATTAATAAAAATATATCTACGATGACTGCTACTATAGATACTACAATTATTAACACTAAATTGAACAAAAATTCGAAAAGATATGATAGAGAAATGTAAATAAGCAAACCACCAGCTATGAAAAAGAAGGCTATTAATGAGTTATAGGCCTCATGTTCTTTATCTCTTTTTGAATATAAGATAGTGGGTGCATTATTTACTATAAGTTCATAACCAAATTCATTGATAAATTGTTGAAAATCAACTTTATTCCAATCAGAATTAGACATTTTTAACGATTTTTTTGTATTTTCTAAAAATGGTATATTACAAATAAAAAAAAAATTGTCTATAAATTTAATTGAAAACTTAACTATTCTTTTTATGATACTAAATTAAGGTTTGTTTATTTAGAAATAATTAAATCTTTTCCCTTTGTAATTTTTAATTTAGAAATTTCATTATACTTATTGACATTATTTATGGTTGATTTCGAAGATTTCTTAAGCTTTATCAAGTCCGAAGATTATTATTCTGATCAGATATATCATATTGAGCACATTCCTGAACTGAAAGCTCGATTTGATGATTTAGACAAACCATTAAAAAAGCGACTTGAACGGTGGTTAACTAGTAATAATATTAGACTGTGGGGTCATCAAGCAGAAGCTATTAATGCCATTCGCGAAGGACATAACACTGTAATAGTTACCTCTACGGCGTCAGGTAAATCTTTATGCTATAATCTCCCTGTTCTTGATTCTATTTTACATGATGAAAAGACTACTGCCTTATATGTATTCCCAACAAAAGCATTATCTAGAGATCAGTATACCGTTTTAACAAACATGCTTGCTGAAACAAATATTAATCAAAGCAGAATCGGTGTTTACGATGGGGACGTGGAACCAAATGAAAAGAGACTGATTTTAGCTAATGCAAATATTATTATAACTAACCCCTATGGATTACATTTCTATTTACCCTGGTTTAAACAAAAATGGAGAAGAATTTGCCAAAATTTAAAATATATTATACTAGATGAGATACACTTTTACCGAGGCATATTTGGATCTAATTTTGCTTTGCTACTCAGACGTTTAAAAAGACTTCTTGAAATTTATAATATAAAACCAATTTGGATTTTATCTAGCGCTACAATTCCCAATCCAAAAGGATTTTGTGAAAAATTGATAGGGGAAAATTTTTATGTGGTTGATAAAGATGACTCCCCCTCTGGTGTTAAAAAAATAATATTATGGGATTTACCCTATGATGAGTTATCAAATAAATATAGATCTCCTCATCAAGAAACAAAAAATTTATTTGTTAGCCATCTAAAAAAAGGATATCAAACATTAACCTTTACACTTTCTCGCAAAATGGCAGAATTACAAGCCATTTGGACTCGAAAAGCCTTACCAACA
>JBHLKV010000163.1:0-6442 GCA_048886305.1 Candidatus Hodarchaeota archaeon | reverse complement strand
ATTAAAGAAAATCCTGATGCATTCATCATCTGTTTCTCATCTAACGATGTCATTAATTTTTTAGATATTAGTGCTTTGGGAGGTATTTATATTTATAGCTCACCTGGAGCATTTAAAACAGAGCAAGAGTTTGATTTTATCAGATTAAATCGTTGGCTAAAAAGTTATGGAATTAAACCTTACGGTTTTAGAATTGAGAAGACTAACGGAACAGAAAGACCGATATTCACACGCGGATTTCACGCATCAGGACATGCTTCGGAGAATGAGTTGGAGTGGATCATTGATAAGATCAATCCAAAAATGATCATTCCCGTTCACACAGAAAATTTGGACTGGTTTAAGGAAAGATACAGAGATAAGGCAAAAATTTTAAGAAAAGGGGAGAAATTAATATTATAAGGTTAAGTAGAATTTATTGATTTAAACGAAGAGTCTTAATCCAAACCTTTAATTTCTTTTGGAGAACGTGGAGGAGAACGAACAAATTTAACAGCAGGATAACCTATAATGAATGCCCCGATTCCTTTTCCAGTAATATTGGCTAATTTTTTAATTTCAGGATTAGAATTCATTGCAATTTGTGACCACCCATTCCAACATGTACCTAAGCCAAGTGCTTGAGCAGCTAATCTTCCGTAAGTAATAATGATTCCTATATTATTCGCCTCTACTTCATGATGTTCGGGAGAATCTATGAAAATTACATGCGGAGCATCAAAAAAAATAGGACTGCGGAAAGCTTTTCCAAGAATTCGAAAAACTCGTGTGTATCTTTCTTTTGTTAAAGGATGATTGGATAATTCTTCTTGAATCGCATCAGAAAGCCTTTTTATTAGCTCATTATCTGATATAATCGAAAAATTCTCTGTTCTTCTATTATCTCCAGTAGGGGCATTTTCCATTGCCTGAAAAACCTTCCTCAGTATTTCGGTTGGTACTTTTTTCTTTTTATAAAGTCGAACTGATCTATTCGCCCTAAGAAATTTGTAAATTGTATTGTAGGAGGCAATTGTATCAGGTTTAGTAACACCTTCATATTCAAATGACTCCCCTATACCCTCATGTTGAACAGCATCCTCAGGACATCTAGCAATGCAATGAGCACATAAATTACATAGGTTATAAGGATCACTAAAGATGACTTTTTCTTGCTCTTTATTCCACCTAAACATAAAACATGTAGTTAAACAGATTCGACAATTACTACATTTATCATAATCTAATCCTAATATCGACATAATTATTGCATTTTAATTATATTTGATTTAAAATTAATAAGAGTTCCATATATTATATTTCTATTTGATATATTCTTTATTGATATAATTAAATAGTTATTAATTTATTTAACTAGTTTTTAATAAGATTAATAAGTTAACATGAACATTAAATTAATTAATAGAGGAAAGGTGTCTCCATGGAAAAAGAACAGGTTTTTTTAAAACTTTTTGGAAGGAACCTCATAAGTTTCAAAATGCTCGATGATGGTGAAATCATCGGTACAGGCATTTTAAATCCTCTCATTAAAAAATTACGCCTACTTGTAATGCTTATTTTACAGGCAGGATTTTATAAAAATTATAATCTTGGAAGATGGAAAGGGAAAATCGTTCCAAATACCTTTGCGCCTCCTATTGGAAGTCGTCCGCAACTTCGTGCATTTAGAGGACTTATAAAATCACATTTATTGCCATGGCGTGTACCACTTGCAATGACTTTCGCGGTTACTTATAGATGCCAGTGTAAATGCGTTCATTGTAGTGCAGGAAAACATTTGAAGAAAGATGTACCAGAACTCACCACAGAAGAAGCAAAAAAACTTATTGATGATAGTCAAAAACTTGGTATCTCAATTTTAGCATTTACTGGAGGAGAACCTTTACTAAGGGAAGACATTTTCGAGCTAATTTCATATGTAGATAAGCGAAAAACTATGCCTATCATGTTTACAAATGGTCAATATCTCACGGATGAAAATGTGGAAAAATTGGTCGATGCAGGCTTGTATTCAATCTTTATAAGTATCGATAGCCCCATTCCTGAAGAACATGATAGTGTGAGAGGTATGCCTGGGCTTTTTGAAGCAGCTATAAATGGTCTTAAGAAATTAAAAGAAAGAGGAGTGTTTGTTGGCCTCTCTTCTTATGCCATTCGTTCTAACACAGAGCAGGGAATGTATAAAAAACTGCATAAGCTTGGACAGAAGCTCGGTGTTCATAACATAATTCTTTTTGACGGCGTACCCACAGGAAATATGTTGCATAATACAGATGAGTTGTTGACTTGGACACTGCGTGATGAAATATATGAATATTCCGCTAATATCTTCAAAAATAAGATAGTACCTCCCTTATCATCCCAGTCATGGCAGAATTCTATAGAAGCAAATCTAGCAGGTATTGGGTGTTTAGCAGCGAATATCCAGTATTATGCTACTGCCTATGGGGATATTTCTCCCTGTGATTTTTCTCCCCTCTCTTTTGGAAATATCCGTAAAGAGCCATTAAAAAAGATCTGGATACGAATGGCGAGACATCCTGCCTTTAACCATAGAAGCACTTTTTGTAGGATGCAGCATCACAAATTCCGTCATTTTTATATCGATCCAATCCCTGATGATGCACCACTTCCTTATTCGATAGCTAAACTTCCGAGTGTAGATTACCGGACAGCCGAAATAACTAAATAAAACTCTTAAAATATTTATCTTTTGTTACGTTTTCTATATTTACCTTCCTTAAATCATTCTCTTTATATTTTAAAAGTTAGAAAATTTTAATTTGATATCTATGGCTGTTAATAAAATTAATAACTCTCTTTATCTCATCGATTTAGAACAACCAAGGGCTGGTTTTAGCAATTTCATAAGCACATGGGTCTATAAAGATAAAAATTTATGCTTTATAGTTGATCCAGGTCCAGTGAAAACAATACATTTTTTGAAAGAAAAACTAGAATCCATAAGGATTACTAAAAAAAATCTCAATTACATTCTTTTAACTCATATACACATTGATCATGCCGGAGGAACAGGAAAACTTCTTAAATTCTTCCCAAGAGCTCAGGTTGTATGCCATCCACGAGGTATAAAACATCTTATTAATCCTGAGGATCTATGGAATGCTAGTAAAAATGTACTAGGTGAAGTGGCAGATATGTATGGTGAAATTTTCCCAGTAGCCGAAAATAAAATAACTTTTCAGGAAAAGATTGGGGAAATAAGAGCAATCGAAACAATAGGTCATGCTTCACATCATCTTTCTTATTTATTTAAGAAATATCTCTTTATCGGAGATGCTGCTGGTGTTCACTTTCCAATAAAAAACAATTTTTACGTTCGACCAGCAACTCCCCCCATCTTTAATTATGATATTGCTATATCCTCGCTTGATAAATTACTCTCCTTAAATTTAACACATTTTAAGATTTGTTATGCCCATTATGGAATTAATAATAATGCAGAGAAGATGCTTAAGATTGCAATAGAACAGTTAAAAATGTGGAAAGATGTTATTGAGAATATGTTAATTAAGGGAGAACAATTAAATTTTGAGGATGATGTGGTTAAAGAATTAATGAAAAAAGATGTGTATTTTGCCAACGTACACTTATTTGATGATGAAATTAAGAAAAGAGAGCAAAAATTCATATCAAATAGTATAAAGGGAATAAAGGAATATCTTCAAAAATCTCATAAAACTAATTCTAATAAAGAATTAAAAAAATAATTTTTAATATAATTATTCTTTTTTTTATCTTTAATCATTTTATGCATATTGAACTTCTGTTCTTAAGTTTACTAATTTATCAGGAAAGTTTGTGAAGATTCCGTCAACAGTGTATCCATCGTCGCTCAAATTAATGTATTTCTTCATAAAATATTTAAAAAGAACAGCCCAGAGGTAGAATTTAAAGCCAGCTTTCTTTACTTGTTCAAAGACTTCTAAATTAAATCGATGGTGACTTAAATTTACTACTTGAACATTTAATTCTTTTAACTTTTTTAATACTGCATAATTGTTTTCCATTATTTGCTTTTCATTGAAAAAAGAATTCACCAAAGTAACTTCATTGCTTTTCTCCCGTAAGGGTCTAAAAAAGGCATCAATTGAGCCCCTATAAACAGCTGGTTTAGTAATCTCAATTTTATCAAGGAGATCATATTCTTTTGCTAAATCTATTATTTTTATCCCTGTTTCAACCTCTCTAATGTCAAAGCAATAAAATATTGAATCTTTAAATTCTTCAAACATTTCACGAAGGGTAGGGATCTCATCACCATTCTCCAGCTTAATTCTCTTAATCTCTTCAAGATTCAAATCTTTAATCGAAATTTTATTATTATCGATTATTAGATATGGTAAGAATCGAAGGATTATTTCTCCATCTTTTGTTAATTGAGCTTCTGTTTTAATACCATCAACCCCCATTTCAACTGCTTTTCTGAATGATGTTATCGAATTTTCAACTTCTCTTAATCCTGCTCCCCTATGCCCCCAAATTATCATATTTTTCATTTATATCACCTAAAATATTAACTACTCAAATTAATATTGAGTAAATATTTAAATGAAACGTCTAAATATTAAAAAAAAGCATCTCAAATAGATTATATTCAAATTGGTTTTAGAGAAAAAAATTTATAATCAATAAAACATGTGATTAGAGATCATGTGGGACTTAAGTATTTAAGGAATTCTTTACGAAGATTTCCCTCTTTATCAAAAAATTTATACTTTCGTTTTCCAGCAGTCATAAATTTATACATAGTTTTATTAAATTTGAGAAAACTAATATGTTTATTGGTTCCTTTAATCTCTTTCATACGAGGAACAAGGAATTTAGCAATATTATCAGGGAGTTCAGCCAAAATGTTAAATATTTTTACTGCTTCAGGAGGAACATCTTTAGCCAAAAGATCTGTAATGACCATACCAGGATTAATTGTATGAATACCAATCCTAGTTCCTTCTGCTTCCTTACTTAATGTTTTGGTTAATTGAGGAATTGCTGCCTTGGTAGCACCATAAGCTGAAGCCATTGGAGTGACTCTCCCATTTGATCCATATCCTTCTATATTGAATATTCTACCATGGTTTTGAGGAATCATTAGCTTAAGGGCTGCTTTACATCCATAAATAGTACCTAATAAGTTAGTATTTACTATTTCCTTTAATGCTTCAGGGTCAAAATCTACCAGATTTGCATTAATATAAGCATTAGTCCCTGCATTATTTATCCAAATGTCAATTGATTTAAATAACTCTTGAGATCTTTCTGCTAATTTTTCAACATCATGATAAATCCTTACATCGCAGGTAATACCGTCGATCCTATTGTTAGGAAAATGTTCCTTTAATTTTTGAATTATATTTATGACTTTTTCCTCATCGCGGGAAGAAATGATTACATTATCACCATGTTTTAAAAATTCTTTTGCTAAAGCATATCCTATACCTTTTGTACTTCCTGTTATTACAATATTCAACTTAATTCTCTTCCTTCCATTTTATAGAAAAAAATTAATAGAAGTATAGAAAGTTTATTAAAACTTTTAATAATGTCGTTAACTATACATGTTTAATTGAATAAAGTGAAATAATAATATGACTGCAAATAGAACACCAGGGAAAGTTAATGAAGACACAACCTTAATAGATGCTGAGATGATGGGAATTCCAAGAATTATGTCTATATATCTTATAGAAGCTGGAAAGACATGTTTAATAGATTCAGGAACCCATATAGAAGCACGTAAAACTCTCAGAAAGCTAAAGGAATTGAAAGTGTTTCCCCCTGATATAATTATTATTACGCATTCCCATTGGGATCATGTTCAAGCAATACCTTTTCTAAGCCAGAGAGCCAAGAAATTAGGAAAGGAAATTGAAATATACGCATCTGAAGCAGCAATTCCCAACTTAAGAGATCAATCTTTTAATGACGTTTTTGAGTCTGGTCCCTTCAACAATATCGAAGAAGAGATTATACCACTTAAAGAAGGAGATATAGTTGATTTAGATGGAATAACATTGAAAATTTTTGAAACTCCGGGTCATATGAATGATGATATTTCTATTCTCGATGAAAAAAATAGGAATCTATTCGTGGGAGATGTAATTGGGATGAAAGTTAGAGATGATGTTTTCGTTCCGTCGTTTATGCCTCCTAAATGGGATTATCAAGTTTACCTTAAATCAATTGAAAAACTTAAAAAAATAGATTATGAGACTATGAGTTTACAACATTTTGGCTATATTTATGATGAGGAGGCTAAAAGTATTCTTGATGAATCTGTAGCAAATAATGAATTATATTGGAAAACATATGAGGAGAATATAGACCATTTAGATGACATTCCTTATTTAATTGAAAATGCCTTAGAAAAAATAATTCCTAAATCCACTCTCGAAATTTATCCTGAAATGTTAGCTACAGG
>JBHLKV010000162.1:0-6543 GCA_048886305.1 Candidatus Hodarchaeota archaeon | reverse complement strand
AACAAATAGGAAATGAAGTATTCAATCTCTCATTTATGTATCTTTCTAATTTAATTAATTTTAAACATGAAGAACGTTATAGAATTGCTTTAATATTGTTCAATCCCTTACCATGGAAACGAAAAGATATTGTTATTTTCAATGGAATATCAAAAGTAAACCATTCACAGCAAAAATTTCCTAAAGATTTTAAATTAATAGATTTAGATAATAATGAAATTGAATATCAAGGTTGCCATATACCAGGAGAGCCTAGATTTTTAAGAGAAATTGATATAAATTATCAATTCTCATTTTTAGCAGATGTTCCGGCATGTGGTTATAAAGTGTATTATGTAATCCTTGAAGAAACTGCTAAAAAAAGTAATATTAATGAAGATGCTTTTATACTGAATGAAAATTCAATTGAAAATGAATTTTATAAAGTTAAGGTAAAAAATAGTGGGCAAATTAATATCTTTGATAAAAAAAGAAACATGTGGTTCGAAAATATATGTCAATTTGAGGATGTAGCTGATTGGGGAGATGAGTATGACTATTCAGGTCCAGCACGTAAACAAGCAGATAAAAAATATATGACCCAGGATGCTGAAATTATAGAAATTATACCCTTCTTAGATGGACCTTCTCATAAATCAGTGAAAATCAAAATGATCTTAAAATTACCAGTGTCATTATCACCAGATCGTTTACAAAGAGAAAATAACTTTATTGAAAATACCATTAATCTTTATATTTCACTATATAAAGGCATTAATCGCATAGATTTTAAAATTGATTTAGAAAATAAAAGTAAAGATCACAGAATTAGAGTTCTTTTCCCATCAAATATTATATCAGATACAATACAAAGTGATGGTCATTTCTTTATTGTCCCTAGAAATGTTATCTTGCCAAAAGATAAGCATTGGGCACAAAAATCTTCAAAAACAAACCACCAAAAGGATTTTATAGCAATAAAAGATGAAACAAGATGTTTTGCGGTATTAAATCGAGGATTACCTGAATATGAAGCAATTAAGAATGAAGATGGTACAATTACAGTAGCAATAACACTTTTACGTAGTATTGGTTGGCTTTCAAGACCTAATTTAGATTCTAGAAGAAGTGATGCTGGACCAAGTCTTAAAACTCCTGGTGCACAATGTATTGGAAACTATACTTTTGAATTATCATTAGTAATTGAAGATTATCAGGAGCATTGGCTTGATTCAAAAGTCCATATTAAAGGAAAAGAATTTAACTGTCCCTTAAAACCTTTATTTCCATTAATGCTAACTTCAACGCTAAAAAATTCAGAATTATTAATGTTGTCGCCAATGGGTGTATTATCTGCTATAAATAATTTAAAAGATAAAAAAGTGGATTCTTATTTACCAAATGAATTAAGTTTTCTTGAAATAGATAATAAGAATATTATACTAAGCACCCTAAAAAAGTCAGAAAACGGAAATAATTTAATAGTTCGAGTATATAATATCTCTCCGTTTTTACAAAAGGCAAATTTAAGTTTCTTTAAGGAAATTTCTATTAGGAATGCTGAGATTGTAAATTTCTTAGAACATGAACCAAAAAATGAAATCAAGGCAAAAATCAATAAAATTTACCAAAATATACTTACAATTACAATGGAACCGCATGTTATTGCTACAATAAAGCTTGAGTTTTATCTTTAAGGGTTTAAGAGATTTTGCACTTTTCTAATAGTTAAGAATATTGAACATCTGAATTCACTTTTATTATAAAAAAAATTTAGATATTATACAATTAAGTGAAGTGCATTTTAATGAAATTTATTGATTACTCTAAAAATTACATCCCTAAGATTAATAATTCAATTAAATTAATTTATGATAAGAAATTAGATAGTCTGGAAAATTCTTTTCTAAAAGATTATTATTCTGAATTGAAGGATTATTTTCTATCGGGAGGAAAAAGAATTCGTCCTTTATTATGCATAGCTACATTTAACGCTTTTACAGCAAATACTGATAATAAGATCATATTTCCTAGCGTTGGAACAGAATTTCTTCATAACGCATCATTAATTCATGATGATATTATTGATAAGGACGATTTCAGAAGAGGAAAACCAGCTTTTCATTTCAGATTTCGAAAGTATCATCAAAAATACAATTTAAAAAAGATGAATGCATTAGATTACGGAAATTCAATTGGGATAATTGGGGGTGATTCCGCTTTTTTCCTAGGACTGGAAGCTTATTTATTCAACGAATTTAAGCGAGAACTAAACCTAAAAGCAATCCAATATTATGAACAAGCGTTTATAGAGATAGCTAATGGTGTATTGATTGAAACTGATATGGTAAATAGGAAAAACTTAACAATCGCAGATTATATTTATATGATTTCCCTTAAGACAGGAGCGCTAATAGAAAAATCTATATTGATAGGCGCAAATTACGCAAGAATAGATAATATATACCTTTCATATCTTTCCACCTATGGTATTAATCTAGGAATTATCTTCCAAATAATTGATGATATATTAGGATCATTTGGAGATGAAAAAGTCACTGGAAAACCAACAGATGGAGATATTAGAGAAGGAAAGAAGACATGTTTATTGATAGAAGCTCTCAATAAATTGGATCATGATAAAAAGAAATTCTTAGAAGAAATATTTGAAAAACCCGAAATGGAAGATGAGGACGTTCAAGAGGTAAAAAACTTATTTCTTGAAGCGGATGTTGTAAATTCTTGTAAAAACTTAGCAAATTCTTATTTTAATGAAGCTGAAAGCGCATTAAATAAATTATCATCAAAAATTAATAAATCAGAATCAGAGTTCTTTGAGGATTTGTTAAATTTTGTATTAAATAGGACTTTTTAAAATTTTTAATATACTATTAAAAAATAAATTAAAAAAATATAAGGATAAAAAAGTGACATGAAATGCTAATTGCAATTACTGGTGCTTCTGGCGTCCAAATAGCAATTAAATTACTAGAGCATCTGAATAAAAAAAAGATTAAAACTGAATTGATAATTTCAAAAACAGCTAAGGAAATAATCAAAATTGAAACAGATATTAAAATCTCTGATATTCAAAATTTAGCTAATAAAAATTATGATGTTGAAGATCTGACAGCACCTCCAGCGAGTGGGTCGTATAGGATAGATACAATGGTTATTGTCCCATGTTCGATGAAAACATTGGCAGCTATTGCTAATGGTTATGCCGATAACTTGATAACTAGAGCTGCGGATGTGATGATAAAAGAAAAAAAGAAACTTATTCTTGTAGTAAGGGAAAGTCCTCTAAGTGCAATCCATCTTGAAAATATGCTTAAATTAGCAACATTGGGGGTCGTAATAGCACCCCCAGTTCCTTCCTATTACATCAAACCTGAAAGTGTGGATGATTTAATTGAATATACAGTTGGAAGGTTATTAGATCAGATGGGTATAGAGAGTAATATAAAAAGATGGGGGCAGGAATAAGTATCAATTCTATTGATTTATCCAGTGAGCTAATTTTCCAGTAATTACTCTTTTATCTTTGTTCCCCTTTAATTCGTTAATATCTTTTAGGTTTAAGAGCCAAAGAGAAGATTTCAATTCATTTTTAAGGGTTTTTATTTCTTTTATTGTAGTAGAAATGGATTCCTGTTGTTGATCAATCAATGAAGACTTGAGAAATTTGAATGCAAATCCTCCAATATCAGCACCCAATACGATACTTTTTGCTATATCTACTCCTGTCCTTAACCCTCCTGTTGCAATAATTAACTTTTTCGATACATTTCTGACATTTAACACACTAACAGGTGTAGGGATACCCCATTCTCTAAAAACTTCAGCTAATTTTCGATTATAGATATTACTGTCAATTTTATTTCTATAAGATTCAATTGCCGCAAAACTGGTACCTCCTGCTCCTCCAACATCAAACCCATCAAAACCCAATTCATCTAGTGATTTAGCTAATTCTTTATTGAATCCTGAGCCCACTTCTTTTGCAATTATTGGAATATTAGTAGATGCACGAATTTTTCTAAAATTTTCCTTAAATAGTCTAAAAGATATATCTCCTTTATCCTGAACCAATTCATGTAAAGCATTAAAATGAATCGCCATAACATCAGCATTTATCATATCAATACATCTTGTAAAATCCTCAAGCTTAAAATTTGGGCTTCCAACTTGCCCGATGCCAATATTCCCTATAATAGGGATATTAGGAGCTACTTTTCTTACAATTTGAAATGATTCTTGATTTTCAGAATTAATTAATCCTGCTCGTTGACTTCCAACACTCATGATTATATTTTCTTTTTCTGCTGAAGTTGCGAGGATCTCATTCAAATCTTTTGATAAAGGATGTCCTCCTGTTATTGCAGCAATACATATTGGTGCAGATATAATTTTATTAAAAAAGTTCACAGACAAGTTAATATCATTAAGATCAAATTCAGGTAAAGAATGATGAATTAATTCTATATATTTAAAATAATTTTTGAAGTGTTGAACATTATATTTGATTGGTATTTTTAGATGTTCTATTTTTCTATTACAAATAATTTGATTTTCATCATGTTTTGATGGTCTAATTTCTGTACATTTAATTTCTTGACCTTTTAAGGCTTTTAATATATTTCCATTTTCTAAGCCATTAATAATTTGAACAGGAATATTATACTTACATATTTCCTTTATTGAGTTTATTTTTCCTCTAATTCCTCCAGTAACATCAATTTTTTCACCCAAAGCTGCTAATTTTAAACTGTCTAATTCGTTAGACTTGCATACTGTAAGCAAAATACTTTCATTATCATTATCTTTAATGTATAATCCATCAGTTTCCATCGTAAATATTACTTTTGGAACACTGTACTTCTTTAAATTTTGACATAATTCACGAATTATTCTATCTCCTGAAATTATTGAAAATGAACCTTGCTTATCAAGGATAATATCACCATATAGAATGGGTAATATATTAAGATCCAAGGCAGTTTCAATAATATCAATAGAGTAAGTTGATATAATTTGAGAATCTTTAATAAAAATACTTGAAGCTTGAATTGATAACGCGGGATAATTTTGTTCTAGAAATAAATTAATTATATAAGAATTAAATTTGTTCATTGATTGGTGAGTTTTAGAAAGTCCAAGAATTTGATTTGAGATAGACGGATCAATTCCAGTAGAAATATCATATTTTTTAGCAAGTGGATGACCAAATGATCCTCCTCCATGAATCAATATTATTTTTTTATTTGCATCAATTATTTGCTGAACTACGCTTTTTACAACATCTTCTCTGATAGAAAAAGGTTCATTCTTATCAGTTAATAAACTTCCACCTAATTTTAAGAGAATTATCTCAGTATTATTCTTCAATTTTTATCACAATCATCCAATCATTGTTTTCCAAGCATCATATCCTTCTTTTTCAATAGCTTTTGCTATTTTTTCTTGAATTTCTTCATTTTCAGCTAAAGCAATAACTAAACCACCTCGCCCTGTTCCAGTCACTTTAGCTCCAATTGCTCCATTTTCAAGGGCTATCTCAGCTAATTTATCATTTATTTCTCCAGAAACTGTAATTTCTTGCAGTAACGTGTGATTCTGATTCATTAAATTACCAATAGCAATAATATCTCCATCAAGTAAGGCTTTTTTTGCTTTCTCTGCTAAAATTTTATATTTACTAAATGTTTTATCAAACTTTTTTGGATTTTCTTCTTTTAATCTTCGAACATCAGCTACTACTTCTGTCGTTGAGGCAGTAATTCCTGAATTTGCAATTATTAATGGTATTTTTTTTGGTGATTGAAGAAGATCCATAATGTTTTTCCCGCCACTTAAATTTTTAATGAACCAAATTAAGCCACCATAAGTTGAAGCAGTATTATCAATTCCAGAAGGTGTGCCATGATATGCTTTCTCTCCTTCATATGCAGCATCGTTAATTTGTTCATCACCCAATTTAAGATTAAATGTATCATTCAATGCACGAGCTAAAGAAGTACATTGAGCGGCAGAAGCACCAACGCCACTGGCAGCAATTAAACTGCCTTTAAATGTGATCTTTAATTTTTGAGTTATTGTACCTATATTTAAATAGTCAATGACATTTTGTATAGATTTCGCTGCTTCATCAATTTTCATTACTTTATATCCGGGGGTAGCAGGTCTTTGATCTTCAACTTCCCATCCACTTCCTTCGACAATCTCAACTTCTGCTGTTGTGTAAGCTTCTAAAGCCGAGGCAATTGCTGGTAACCCATACACAACAAAATGTTCTCCGAATAATATTGTCTTTCCATACCCCTTACCAGATCCCATTCATCTCACCTCTACAACCCCTTCAGAACCATTAACAAATACTTTTTGTCCAGTGCGAATATTATTAATATCAATTTTATCTACACAAGGAATTTCACTAATAATACATCCTACTGCCACTATTGTATCAATCATATTATTTACAATAGCTACTGGAGCCGTATTGTTTTTCTTCATTCTATACATGGTGTATGATCCAACTGTTGAACCTTTACCTGTTGGAAATAC
>JBHLKV010000161.1:0-6599 GCA_048886305.1 Candidatus Hodarchaeota archaeon | reverse complement strand
AAGAATTCCTTTTATCAACATTGTAGTATTTATTACTAAAAATTATTTGATTTTATAATCTTTCCTTAAACATAAGAATTTAAAATAAGAATTTTAAGAATAATATATATCATTAAATTAAATAGAATTTTTCAAATTAAAACAAAAAAAGGATAATAATGGAAATTACCGAATCTCTTAAAGAGAATACACTACTAGGTTATATCTCAATGGAAATAGCTGTAGATTCAAATATACCCACATATAGCGGAGGTTTAGGTGTTTTATCTGGAGATACCGTACGTTCAGCTGCCGATTTAGAACTTCCTATGGTAGGCATATGTTTATGTTACAGTTCAGGTTATTTCTACCAATTTTTTAATGAAAAAGGAGAACAAAAAGAAAGAGAAATTGAATGGAATTTCTTTTATGAATTCGAAAAGGTACCAGAACCAATTACAGTAAAAATAGAGAATAAAGAGGTATTAGTCTCAGCATGGCAATATAATGTTATAGGGCAATCTGGTCATATATTACCTATTTATTTATTAACAACCGATGTTGAGGGAAATGAAGAATGGATGAAAAAAATGACTGGATCTCTATATGATTCCACTTCAAGATGGAATAGAATTGTACAAGAAATGATATTAGGCATAGGGGGTGTTAGACTTTTAAAATCTTTGGGATATAACAATATTCAAACGTATCATCTTAATGAAGGTCATGGCTCTTTTGCTACAGTTGAACTTTTCAATATGTTAAAGGGAGATGTTGAGAAAGTAAAAGATAAAGTAGTTTTTACAACACATACTCCTGTTCCTGCAGGTCATGATAGATTTGATCAAAGTTTAGTTGATAAGGTATTTGAAAATAGAATGCCTGCTAAAATTAGTAAATATGCTGAGGATAATGGTCAGTTTAACATGACTTTTTTAGGTATGGCTTTATCTCGATATAGAAATGGAGTTGCTAAAAAACATGGTGAAATCACACGGCAAATGTTTCCACAATATGAGGTCGACTATATAACGAATGGAGTTCATTTGCCTTTTTGGGTTTCTAAGCCTTTTCGAAAAATATTTAGCAGAAAATGGCCAAACTGGAGAGCAAATCCTCATGTCCTTGAAAATGCAATTGAGCTAGATGATTTAGATATTTTTGATGCTCATATTGAGAACAAATTTAATCTAATTAGTTATCAAAAGGGGCATAGTTGGAATTTGCTTGATGAAGAATTAATTACCGTAGGTTTTGCTAGACGTTTTGCAACATATAAAAGAGCAGTTATCATCTTTCATGATGTTGATAGATTAGGAAAAATTTGCAAAAACAATGTACAATTTATTTTTGCAGGGAAAGCGCATCCAAAAGATCAAATGGGAAAGGATTACATAAAACAGATCCATGAAACGGGGGAATACTTATACGATAATTATGGAGTAAAAGTTGTGATGATGGAGAATTATAATATGGATCTTGCTCATATGTTAATTAGCGGATGTGATATTTGGCTTAATACACCGAATAGATACCGAGAAGCTAGTGGTACAAGCGGAATGAAAGCAGCTTTAAATGGAGTTCCTAATTTTTCTGTACTGGATGGTTGGTGGCTTGAAGGATATAAAATGAATTCTTTTGCAGGATGGGCAATTGGTCCCGATGATTCTGATCCTAAAGCAATGGAAAATAACTGGGATGTTGACGCTAATTATATATATCAAACTCTTGTGGATGAGATTATTCCAACATATATGAATCATGATGAATGGATATTTAGGCAAAAAAATGCAATCTCGTTGGCTGCTTATTTTAATACCCATCGGATGGTTGAAGAATACGCTGAAAAAGCATATAATTTAAAAAGACAAAAACCCTGGAAATTTGTTAGTTAACTTCTCTTTTTCTAATTTTTGTATTTTGACTAATTAGTCAAAATCTATAGAATTCTTGCTCTAATAGATTTAAATTTAATGGTTACATTTTGATCAATAATTTAAATTATAAATTTGAATTAATGGCGAAATTTATGAAAATAAAGAGATTTACCTTTTTATTGATACTGTTTTTGCTATTGTTTCCCCTATTAATAAGTCAAATTAATATTTCAGATAGAATTCTGAAAGAAAACAAGGAGACAAATTACTATCCTACCTTATCAAATAATAATGTCGGATTTGAATGGGAGCAATCTTGGGGTGGAGCTGGCCATGATCTAGCCTATCAAATCGTATTAGATTCCTCGAACAATATATATGTTGCAGGTAATTATAATATGACCGGATTAGGAGGAGATATACTATTAATGAAATATAGTAGCTCAGGAAATCTAGAATGGACACGTACATGGCAAGAAGATTATAGTTATTGCTATGGAATAGCATTGGATTCCTTGAACAATATTTACCTTGCAGGTATGAAACAATCAATCTTAACTTTACCTCGTATAGTTCTCTTAAAATATACAAGTGCAGGTGTTCTAGATTGGTCTCAAGAGATATTTATTGGAACTCAATGTCTCGCTTCGGGAATAGTTATAGATTCTTCAAATAATATTTATTTATCAGGTTGGACATATTCTGCTGCGAACACAGATGTTTTATTAGTAAAATGCGATAGTTCCGGAATTCCTCAATGGAATAGAACTTGGAATTATGGTCCAGCGGAGTCATGCATTGATATTGCGTTAGATTCATCAAATAATTTATATTTATCGGCAATTGTAGGGCTTCCTGGAAATCCAGATATTGGTTTGTTAAAATTCAACAGTTCTGGTGATTTACAGTGGTATCGTATTCGAGGCGGAGCTGGATGGGATCTGTGTAAGGGTGTTTCATTAGATTCTTCAGAAAATATATATCTGGCAGGAACGATGGAAATAGCTGGAAACAACCAAATGTGTTTAGTAAAGTTCGATCCAAATGGTCAATATCAATGGAATGAAACCTGGGGAGGAGCTGGTATCGAAATGGCCTGGGAACTAGATATTGACAGTTCAGATAATATCTATTTGATAGGAAATCGCAACATTGATGAACTCTTCGTCAATTTTAATTTTGGGGAAATAGTCATTCTAAAATATGATAGTTCAGGTCAATACCAATGGAACCACACTAGGGTTGAAGTTCAAAGAGAAGGTGGCTATGCAATAGAATTAGACTCTACCGAAGAGAATATTTATATTGCAGGAATGATTGAAACATTAGCTCTAAATGATACCCTCCTAGTTAAATATAGTTTAAATGGAGCTAACGGAGATGGTAAAGAAGAGATACCAAGTTATGATATTTTTCTGATCCTCATTTTCACAAGTTTTACTCTGGCATATTTCATAAAGAAAATTCAGAAGAAGAAGAAATAATTAATAGTTTTTTTTTATTTTCCTTTTAGGAGAGATTATGAAGATTTACTACAGTTTAGTAATTTAAAAGAGCGGATTGTTATATAATCATCAAAATTTTTCTTGTTCAAATAATCCTCCATAATTTGTTTTAATATATTTTCAATTGTATCTATTCCAAAAACTAGACCTTCTATATCTCTTGCCAAAAGTAGCACATATCTTGAATTTGAAAAGATGTAAAAACATCCACTATTTATTTGTATTTCCGAATGGTTTTTAATAATTTGATTAGCATCTTTAATAATTTCATTTGTAGTAAATAATACAATTAAATATTTATCAAAATATTCATTATTTAAATAGCTATCTCTAATACCAAAAGCGTTAAGGGCAATATTTGTATAAGATTTAAATAGATACTGGAGCCTGGTCAAATCCTTTCTAAATTTGCTTTTATTGTGAAAAAAAGCGAAATTTTGATTTAATTTTAAAGGTTCATTTTCAAGATAAGTAATTTCTATAGGTTGTTTTTTGAATTCAAATTCTCTCAGAAAATCAGACATTTTATAATTTAATTATGATATGTTTGTTTAATAATAGTAAATTTGATTTTATAAAAAAATTTCATTTTCATAGATTATAAATAATATTTAAGAATAATTTCTAAGAATTAATGAAACTAGGAACACTTCGTTTAGAAAATAGATATATTTTAGCACCTATGCAAAATGTAACTACCGGTCCTTATAGACGATTTTGCAGAAAATTTCAAAAAATCGGATTAGTTAGTGTTCCGATGTTATATACTAAGAGAATTGAAAAGAATCCAGATACTTTAGTTTATGATTTATACAAGATTGAAGAAGAAAGGCCAATTAGTGTTCAATTAATTAGTTCTAATCCTATATCTCTCAAAAAATCTATAGATTATCTTGAAAGCTATAGTTTTGACGTTTTAGATATTAATGCCGGTTGTCCTTCTAGAAGAGCAATTAAAGCTAAAGAAGGAGGATATTTATTAAAAAACTTAGAGAGCCTGGAGAATTTGATTAATACTGCAATTAAAAATTCTTCTAAACCTGTTTCTCTCAAAATTAGAATTGGTTTTGAGAATTCAAATAACATTAAAGAAATCGCTGAAATAGCAAATAATTCTGGGATCGATTTTCTAACTGTCCATGCTAGAACCGTTAAAAGTTTTTTTGAAAGGAACACTTTAAATTTAGAATTTGTGAAAAAATTAAAGGAAAATCTCATAATTCCTTTAGTAGGTAATGGAGATATTTCTAGTCCAATCGCGGCTAAATATTTTATTGATTATACAAATGTTGATGCTTTAATGATTGGTAGAGAAACTATGGGAAATCCTCAAATTTTCAATCAAATCCATGAATACTTTATTCAAGGAAAAGAAATTCTCTTTAAAAATGATAAAAATGTAATGAAACAAAATATTGAACTTTATAAAAAATGCTTAGATGAGCTTCTGAATGGAATTATATTACCTCGAAATATTAACGAGTATAAATTTGTGGAACTTAAAAGGAATTCTATATGGCTTGCAAAAGGTATTAAAAATTCTGCGATTATAAGAAAACAGATTAGTAATAGTAAGAATCTAGAGCACCTTGAATTAATATTAAATACTATTTAATTAACTTTTTTTAAACGAGTTGCTTAACTTTTTTAATATCACATTTACAGAAGCATCTTGCTTTGTAAGTCGGAAATAGATATCCTCCAAACTTGCGTTAAACTCTTCTATTTGCTTGCGAAGTTCGTCAATCGTTCCAATACCAACCATTTTACCTTTATATATAATTCCTATCCGATCACATAATTCTTGGGCTATTTCCATAATATGTGTTGAAAAAAGGATTGAACCACCGCGTTTAGTATGAAGCTTTAGTATTGATTTTACAATCTTCACAGTTTTAGGATCTAGACCTGAAATTGGTTCATCTAAAATTAATAAATCTGGTTCATGTATTATGGCAGCTATAATATGTAATTTTTGTTTATTTCCTTGAGATAAAGCAGAAATAAGGTAATCATAGTATTCAACTAATTCAAAACTCTCTAAATAATTTTTTAGAAGCTTTATGGTTTTAGTTTCATCTAATCCCCTTATTGATGCGATAAAGTTAAACAAATCTTTAATTGTTAGTGATTTAAACATTAAGGGTTCTTCAGGAACATATCCTATATTGTGTTTAATTTTAATTTCGTCAATTTCTGGATTTAATCCAAAAATACTTACATCACCTTTATCTTTTTCAAGCTGACCTAGGAGGAGTTTTATAGTTGTTGTTTTTCCAGCGCCATTTGGTCCTAATAATCCAAAAATCTCTCCTTTACAAACATTAAATGAGATACCATTTACTGCCTTGGTATCTCCAAAATGCTTTTTTAAGTCTTGAACAATTATTATGTTATTATTAGTTATTTTTTCTCTATCAAAATTCATGATGAAAATTTTTTCAAATTTTAAATTTGATTTAATTAGAGTGGCAAAAGCTTTAAATATTTTAAATAAATTTTGTTCAATAATTTATCGATTAACTATAAGAATTTTAACATTTTATAAGACATGAAAATGCATAATTCTTACATTAAAATTAGAAAATCATTGAAAAATAGTAGCCAAAATATAAAAGAAAGAGAATTAAGTTTATTTTTTTTATCAAAGCTCACTACACGAGAGATTTTAGTAGAAGAACAGCTGGATTATTTAGGAGAATTTCGATTCCGCTCATTCAAAATATACAAATCAAATCAAATATCTCTTAAAAGAAAAATAATTTTAGGCAAAATTTTTGGAGCAATTATATTTGGGATTTTACCAATTATCCCTCTATTGACTTATTTTGAAGTTCTAAATCGTATTATTAATGATACAAGCACAATCGATATTATTTTATTTATAGGTAGTTTAATATTTGGAATATACTTTCTACTTACTCTTTTAAACTTCTTGCTATTATCTATGTTAACTATAAGCAGAATAATATCTGGTCAAATTTTCGAATGGTATAGATCATTACCAATATCAGAAGAAAAATTAAAAAAATTATTAATTTTAACAATTATACGTTCTATAGATATTCCCTTAATAGTAATAACTTTTAATCTTCCTGTTGTGATGTTGATTGGTACTCAAAATTTTTTAATCTTTTTTGTTTGTTTAGGTGTTTCAATTTTAAACGTATTATTTTGTTTTAGTGTAATTATCCTATTTGGCAAAAAAATTAATCAAATTATGAATATCAATGAAATT
>JBHLKV010000160.1:0-6632 GCA_048886305.1 Candidatus Hodarchaeota archaeon | reverse complement strand
ATTTAATTTTAATCATTTAAATTTATGCGAGTATTCAAAAGAAAGTATTTTTATTATCATAGTAATAAAAAAATTTTCTACATCTACCTTGATCTATAAAGTTTATTTAATTGATGGAGACAGTTCGATTTCTCTTTTAGAATTAACATTTAAAGAACTAAAGAAAATTCAAGATGATATTTTAACAGGATTTTTCAATGCAATTAATAAAACAATTGATCTTGTCCATGAAGCCATGGCTAAAGGGAGACGAGTAAATGAAATGAATCGAGTCTTAGGTTCAGAGGATTCAACTATTTTTATTTATTACCATCCTATTTCTCGGGTTCTATTCTGTTCTATTTCTGATGCTGATGATAATACTGAAAAAATCAAAGAAGTAATTCATAAAATAGCAAATCGATTTTGGAAGAAACATAAATCTGACCTAAAAGTTTTTAGATCGACAACAGAAAAAAGCAGATTTAGCACTTTAAAAGCTGATATTGAGAATTTAACCGTTGGGGGGCATGTTGCTGAAGAGTTCCCTAAATTATTAGTAGTTAAAAATGTATTAGAAAAAGTTCTCTCTATGGGAATGATATCAGACTTTGATTTTCAGGTTGCGATACAATGTACTGGTAGAAATTCATCACTCAAAATCTCAAGAAATATAAATAAAAAACGATCTGAGATAAATGACGTACTAAAGAAATTAGAACAGCTTGATATAATAAAAATTTAATAAAAAGAAAAAATATGGTTTAATTTTCTAGTAATGACCACTATTACTAGAACAATTATAGTAGTAAAAACAAATAGTTCATATCCAGGAATTTCAAAGCCATTACCATCACCATTACTAGGTTCACTTTCTTGCGTAATTTTCAATAAAAACATATCAGATAGAACAGGAAATACTGCTAAAATTTACATTTCTCTTATTGATTTATTTCATTTTATAGAAAAAAATAAAAACTTTCTAATTTTATCTAAATTACATTATTGACATCAAAACTGTGTTGATAGAATGGAAAGTAAACAGAAACCTATTGCAATCGTAAAAAGCCCAGCTAAAGATGGACATGCCAGAAAAGGAAAAGGATTTTCATTAAAAGAAATTAAAGAAGCTGGGAAGACTATTGAATCGTTAAGAAAATTAAATATTCAAATAGACTTCTTAAGAAAATCTGTACTCCCCGAGAATATTGAAAAATTAAAATCATTTGATATACCAAAAGAAAAGAGAAAGAAAAGAGAACCATTTGTTAAAAAGGAAAAGAAGCGAACTCCGTTTAAAGTAAAAGCAGAAAGACCTAAAGTAGTACCTGCGAAGAAAGTAGCTGTCACTCCTAAAAAACCTGTAATAAAACCAAAACCAATCAAGAAAGAGAAAGTTAAGAAGGAAATAGAAGTTATTGAGGTTAAAGGAACAGCCCTAACTCAATTAACAGGATTAGGTGCTGCGACTGCCAAGAAATTTATGGAACTAGGAGTTAATAATATTGAGGAACTAAGTAAGGAAAATCCTGAAGAATTAGCCACATTAATTAAAGGTGTTTCAGAAGAAAGATTAAAAAAATGGATCGAAGAAGCTACTGAGTTAATTAAGTAGTTGCATATTTTTTGTTTTTAAATTGAATTGTTAGATTAATTTATCAATATAAGTAGCTACTTCAAATAATCTCCTTTTTTTCAAAAAAAAAACTTTAAAAAATCTAAATATATGTTTAAAATAAGTTTTTTCTTAAAACTAATAATTAGGTGTGAATATGGAATACAATTATTATGTATATCACAAACCAGAATGCAAAGTCACAGTTAACAAAATGCCAAAATGGTACAGAGAAGTTAAATTTGAAGGTGATGATTCTCATGGTTCCATTACTTTTCATTCTCAAAATGATTATGATGAAATTTGGGGTCCTAATTCAACACTAGAAATTAATTGGGAGAAAAAGGATCGAATGAATCTTCTTTATTATAAAGAAGTACAGAATTCAATAGACATTTACAATGCCATTGGTTTAGTAGTTACTAAAAAAGAACAGGATTGGTTGCTGAGTCATGAACAAACAATTTGGTTCGGACAGAGAAGGAAAATGATGAGAAAACGATATTATGTCGAAAAGGCAATTCATGTGATTTTCTATTGCGATATATCAGAAAGAATCTTTAATGTTCATGCGATTATAATAGGTAAATTATATGAAAATTATGAATCATTCATTCTAAAAGCATTTCATTCAATAGAATGTCATTAAAGTTTTAAAAACCAAATTAATTATTTTAGTTTTTGGGCTAAGATAAAAAAATTATCTTGCTTATTTGGTCCACCCAATACTTTAAACTCTTGAGTTTTAAATGCTTCGGTTAACTTTTTAACCTCTCGTTTTGAAAAGAAATGATAAAACCTATTATATTTCTTTTTCTCACCCGATATTTTCCAAGGGACATATTTATCTCCGAATTCATCTAATCCTTCCTTTTGTTGTTTACTTTTGTATGTCGTACTAATCATTCTCCGAAACCAATCGTAAAAAAAATAACTTCTGAATGTTCTTTGCCATTTACGCCATACGGTTAATAAGATATACCCATTATCTTTTAGTATATTATATAATTGTTTTATTGTACCTTGTCTTTCAAATTTATTTCTAATATGATGAATTACTGCAACTGAAAAAATATTTTGCACTAGATTCAGTCTTATTGGTAGAAATCGTAGATCAGCAAGGATAATTTGTATAAAGTCAATCTCAGTATTATTATATTGATCACTATTCTTTAAATCCTCGAGAGCAATCTTTAGAAATTCAATTGAATTGTCAATTCCAATTAATTTAAAACTTTTTTCGTTTAATAATTTAAAATGTCTACCATTACCACATCCTAAGTCAATATTAAGTCCCTTAAAGATATAGCCTTTCTTTTCTAAATATAATAAAAATGATTCAAAAGGTTTCCAAGGCTTTTTTCTTTTCAAATGATAATCTTTAGCGATATGATTAAAAAAGCAGTTTTCCATGATATGTAAAACGCGAATTCTTCTTTTTTTATGATTTTCAATATAAAACATAAATGTTTATATTGATTATAGATATAAGATTAATAAATAAATTGCTCAATTAAGAAAATTCAAAGATGGAAGAAATAAAGCCGATTTTAACAAACTTTTTATCATCTCTAAAAGCAGAGATCTTAGATTACTTTAACCATAGCTACTCATATTTGAAAAACCTTATTTCCTATAAAAAAATTGATTTGAATAAATATATTTCTGATGATAGTAAGAAATCAATGAAGAATTCATCAAAGAATATTATAAAAGCAATAAAAACAGGTCTAAATACAATAGGAGTTTCAATTGAAAAAATATCAGATGAGCAGAAAAAATTTGAAAATCAATTTAATATTGACCAATTTCCTGATTATAACGCTTTTTTTGAAAAAAATCTAGCTATTTATGTAAATAGAATTTTGTTTGAAATTTTATTCAAATATATTATTGATTTTGATAAAAAATTAATTGAAAATTTAAACCTTTTTAATTTAATAACCCAAGATTTTATTCAGAAACTAAATAATTTTAGAGAAAATAACATTACTACACCACATATTAAGGAAATACTTCAAACAAGTGAATTTTATGATTTAATTGATTATACTAATTTACAGCTAATAATTGAAGAAATAGACGAGGTAGCATCAGTCGAAAAATCAATAGAACTAAAACGGGAGAGTGAAATATTACAACAGCTTCAAATTGCTAAAAGAGATAGTATTGAGACTCTAAAAATTCCAAAAAAAGAGATAATCCAAGAAGAAATCTCACTTAAAGCAGATATTACTGAAGTTACACCAATTGGTCAAGTAGTAGATTTACAATCCATTGATTACGATAAAGAACCAAAATCAACATTTCTTGATTATTTTGGGGATTTCCCCTCTTTTACTTCAAAAATTAGCAATAAAATCAAAATCGGGATAATGAATTTTTTAAATTCTAGAGTTGTAAACCCTGATTATCTTGACTTAGAAAATCTCTTTTATTATATTTCTATATTAAAAATGTTAAATATAGAATTTCCTTTTACTTCTATTGAAATTTTAGAAATTGTAAAGAAATATATAAATGGAAGAATGTTTAGTTCTTCAAGAGAAGCTAAACCTGACCCTATAAATATTTTTTTTGGTCTTATAATTTTTTCAGAATTGAATCTCTTAAATAATGCAGATATCATAGATCTTCTTGCTATTGAAATGTTCCTCGAATCCGAATTGAAAAATTTTACTCCAGAGAAATTAAGTTTAAATTTTTATACTTTATTTAGTTTAAGATTGTTGGAAAAAAGCGGAACAATCATAATGGATAAGAAAGACCTTTTAAATCCTATCTTAAATCTTAATTTACATAATCTAGAAGATTATAAACCTTCCACGGACATTTATTATAAACTGACATTGTTAAAATTGATTGATAGACGAATAAACCTTCAACAATTTAAACCTCTTTATATTGATGAGCTAAAAAATTTAATTAAACCCAATGGATCGATTAATGATGTTATTACTGATTCGGCTAAGGTATTATTGATATTTAATTTACTTGAGTTAAAAGAACAAGAATTAGAATATTGCAATCGATTGCTACATTTTATAACTAATTCAACCAGTTTTTTTAGCCTAGAACAGATTAATAAGGATTTTAACTGGCGGAATGATAGATTGGGGTATAAAGTTGAATTAAGGATGTTATTTTGGACTTTATTAGCAAGCTCCCAATATTGATGAATATCTTTTAGAAATAGGTTTAGCTAATCTTGATTAATCTTTTTAATTCTAAAAATGGTTAAAAGAAAATTTTTAACTGTGGGAGTAATTTGACCAAGTTTAACTGTGTTATTCCATTTTTCTATTAAAATTTCATTGTTATTCAATTCTTCTATTGTTTGCTTTCCTAATTCTAACCATTTTTCTTCATTAATAAGAGGGGCATCGTTTCCAATACCAGGACAATACTCTTTCCCTTTTTCGGTATAAAACATTTTTATTTTAGCACTTGTTTTATTAGACTTATTTAAAATAAGATTAAATGAAAAAGGAAAAGTTCTACAAAATGTTGGACGAAGATTATAAATTTTACATGATTTATTTTTCTCATCATAAAAATAACATAAACCGGACTCTTTCTTAAGAAGTCCAATAAATGCTAATCCTCGTTCTGTTTCTATTGGAGAAACTACCATTTTATGTTTTTCATTATGTATTCCTTTATCATAAATATAAAACCCAATAACTTCAAGAATTTCTTCTAAATTTAAGTTTAAGCCATTCTTGATTCTTAAAATATCAAAATAAGTAGTATTAACTATTGTATTTTTATCGCTACAGCAATTTCCACATCTAGTACATATAAATCTGAGTTCTTTCAAATTACTCATAAAATTAATAAAAAAAATAAGTTTATTATGATATTGATGAAATTCAATTAATTAAATGGAATAATTATTTTTTGTGCTATTAATGATTCGATTGCTTTTATAATTATATCTTTATTTTCTTCATGAACAAGATCAATTATAGTGTCTAAATAAATTATGTTGTCCTTACTTTTGGCAACAGAATGGATAACATTTAAAACTCGAATTTCCATTTTGTTTAGAGTTTTATCTTTAATTAACTTGAGGAATTCCGAATCCCTAATGGCTAATTTAAATGATTCTTTGTAATAAAGTTCAAAATATTCATTTAATATTGGTGGCAACATTACTTCAAATTGCTCTAATGACCCATCCCAGCGTTGTAATTGTTCTGAAAGATTCAAATTTAAGGCTAACATAAGTTGTCTAAGTTGACTTTTTAATCGTTCAGATGATTTTTCTCGAAGGACTAAAACTGCTCTTACGTCTTCTAAATCGGCGATAAGGCAGTAAAAATACCTAAAATCTAATTCCATAATTCTTTCGCCACCATAACCTTTAGTTGATTCTTTCATTTTAGGTTTTATAGTTTCTTCCTCGGTAAATTCTTCTCCAATCGTAGTTATTGCTTGAATAAATCCAGAAAAAAGTTCCTTTTTATGTTTTTCTAAAATAGAATAACTCTTTGAATATATTGGAATCCCACTAAATCTGTGAATTATCACTACAGCTTGAATATTTCTGATATCTTTAAATCTTTGGGTTTCTGCTAAAAGTTCGGACTCCTTTTTTCTTTTTCTTGGCAATATCACATAAGATCTTAAACTTAAAGCCGCAAATATAGCTCCTATTGCAACAGAAACAAATAAGATTCCCCATAACAGATAATTTGGTTTCTCGCTCGTTGTAGGAGGATATATGATTTCAAATTGGAAAATATGAGTTTGTGGTTCATATCCAATTGCTGAGAATTCAAAAACCAATCGATAAACCCCTACGCTATCAATAAATTCAGTACTGAATTCAATTGAATAATAACCATCAGATTCATCCTGTACAGTATAATACGCGGGATTGCTTATATTTACTAGAACTTGAGCTCCAGGGATCCCTTCCTCATCAAATTCTGAATAATAAAAGAATCTAATGGTACTATTTGTATCTATAACTATTTCAGAATCAGACTCTAATCTCTGTAAATTTGTATCTTCTCCAAGGTTTATTCTTAAA
>JBHLKV010000159.1:0-6671 GCA_048886305.1 Candidatus Hodarchaeota archaeon | reverse complement strand
TATAAAGACGTGGATCTTTTTAAACTTCGTTCTGAACGGAAAAAGTGGGAAGAAAAAAAAAGTAAAGAAAAAAGATTTATCCAAAGTACAAGATAATTATTAATATCTAACCTTATAATTAATCGAAATTTTGTAAAAGGTGTAATTGATCACATCTGAAAATAAAAAAGAATCTGAGATTACTGTTAAAGATCAAATAAAAAAATTTGCTATAAACGGTCTTAGTGGATTCAACACTATCATATTAATAGGTATGGGAAGACGTTTAGGTATTTTTAATTACTTATATGAAAAAGGAAAAGCATCAAAATATTCTAATGAAAATATTGTAGTATCTTTTACTCCTTTCGAACTCTCTGAAAAATTGCATTTAGATTTAAAATATTTAGATGGTTGGCTCCATTTGGCACTTGAGTGTGGGATATTTGAGATTGTAGATTCAGAAGAAAAAATTTTGAAAACAGCTCCTTTTGTATATGATTTACTTATTGATCCTAAAAATGAGTCTTACATTGGGGGGACACTAGGTGCTTTCTATTATATAGCTCCAGCCCAGGATATTTTAATAGAAAATTTTAAAACTGGTAAAATTTGGAGTATATACGATATACATGGAGATGTCATGAAAGATTTACAAGAGCGGGGAGCTAGATTTGGAATTTTAGTAGAAAGATTATTTTCTAAGAAGTATGAGGATTTTTGTAATAGGATACAGAATAAAGCCATGATTCTTGAAGTAGGGTGTGGTTATGGATATAATCTCATAAATTGGGCAAAAAAATACAGAAAAGCACAATTTATAGGAATCGATATTGATCCTATTGGATTAGTAAATACAAGAAAATTAATAGAAAAAAAAAACTGGAATGATAGAGTAAAAATTTATGAGACTTCAATTAATGATTTTACAAGAAATATTAAGGAAAAATTTGATTTGATTATACTAAATCAAGTTCTCCATGAAATGAATACTGATGAAAATTACCGAAGGAATGTGTTTAAAAAGTTAGATTCTCTATTAAAGGACGATGGGATTTTACTTGTTGGTGAAAGCATGATTCCTGAAACCTTTACTCCGAAGCAAGGATTTAAACTGTTTGACGTCACTCATAAATTTACAGAATTAAGCGTTTCCCTGTTTTATAACGAAAAAAGTTTTAAAGAATTTATTGAATCAACACCATTTACTAAAGCAGAGTATTTAAAAGATGGAGGAGATAGTTGCTGGGTAATAAAAAAATGAATAATGCAATAAAAGTATTTTAATGATGGAAAGAATGGATAGAGAAATAATTTTATTGGAAAAGGCAAAACTTGAGGAAAAAAATCATAACTGGAAAGAAGCAGCAAAAGTATATGAACAATTATCAAAAATCTTTACTGAAAAAAAATTAATTGGAAAATTAGCAAGAAATTTTAAAAGATTAGGGCATGCATATTATCATTCTAGTGAAGTAGCAAGGACACAAGAAGATTATATTGAATTTAATAAGCTCGCTATCAATGCTTATAATGAAGCAAATAAATATTATAAGCAAATTAAAAATAAGAGTCAGCAATTAGAGTGTCTTGCTGAGTTAAATTTTATTAAAGGTATTGTTTCAGAATCTATTGAACAAGCAAAACAAGCATTTAAAGATTCTCAAGAACTATTTATTGAATCCAGCGATCTTTATTCTGAAAAAAATAAAAAAAAAAAGGTAGCAAGGGTTTTGAGTCGGGCAGCAATGGCATTGTTTTTCTTAATAACATATTACAGTGAAAGTGAGGATATTGAACAGATTTATCAAAAAGGAAAAGAAGTCGCAATTAGAGCCTGGGAACTTTCTAAAGAAGTAAATGACATTCAACCACTTGCTGAAGCTTTATTCGCTGAAAGAATGTTATTTTTCATGATATTTTCCATTATACCATTTAAATGGGATGAGAATTGGAAAAAATATATGGATAAGGGTCTTATTAGGTGTAATGAAAGTCTAAAGCTTGTTGAGAATTGTGATGACCCTTATACTCTTGGTAGTATTTATTCCATAGTTGGTAGTTGGTTTTGTGCTTATGGATTTCAATTTATTGAGGATGATATAGAGCAGAGAGCCTATACTGAAAGAGGACTAGAACTCATTGAAAAAGGTTTGGTTTTTTCTGAGAAATCCAGAAATAGCTCCTTAATAATAATTTCTCTATGGTGGTTACATTGGCTTGCAATTTCAATTAGAAAGTTTGAATTAGTACAAAATAGAATTCCTCAAGATCTTCAGGAGATTGAGGAGTTACGTCAAATTTATTCTAACTCTTATATTATTTGGCATTATTATTTAAACCTTTTACCAGCAGTCTATTATGCTACAGTTTCTTATAGGAGTTTCTTTACAGTAGATCAGAGAAAATCTTATGCTAAAAAAAGTATCGAATATGCAAAAAAGGTTTTAAACAAGCTTGCTTTTAAACCATATTTTGGATGGCCTTATCAAATGTTGACTTGGTCTTACTCACAACTGACCAATCTCGATACATCTAAAGAGAAAAGAGAAGAATTCATACATAACATGCTTCAATATGCTTTAAAAGCCAAAGAAATTGGTGAAAAATACAAGGGGGGATTTGCTCGAGCAATAGGTTATTCATCTCTGTTTAGAGCTTACAAAACACTCTCAGATAATGCTACTAATAAACAGGATAAAGTTGAAATGCTAACATCTGCTATAGATGCTTCTGAAAAAAATTTGGAGCATGCAGTATGGTCTCGAACGGGTATTATAGCAGCTCAAATGCGGTTAGGTCTTTTGTATGAAGAATTGGGAATTGTGACTGGGAAAATTGAATATCTGATGAAAGTAAAGGAGATTTACTTAAATGTGATTTCAATTTGTAATAAAAGAGGCATTCATTATTATGCTGCTGCAGCCCATGAATATATTGCGCATGTTGAGGATAGAATGAGTAATTATTTGAATTCTTCAGAACATTACGAAAAAGCTCAAGATGCCTATAATGAGTCATTAAAATATATTGAATATAGACTTTTAAAAAATAAAATTGAAGAAAAGATAAATTATACTCACGCTTGGAATTTTATAGAAAAAGCAAAGGAATGCCATAAAAGGGAAAAGCATTCAAAAGCCAAAAATAATTATGATACAGCTAGCAAAATCCTTAAAAAATTACCCAGTTTTTACTATGAATCTTCCTATTATGCGACTTGGGCTTTACAAGAAAAAGCAGAACAATTTAGTAAAAATGAAAATCAAATGGAAGCAATTGAAAGTTTTGGATCAACTAAAGATGGTTTTGAAACTGCGATTAAAGATCTGGAAGAAGCTTATGCAAATTCTAAAAACAAAGAAGAGAGAGTTAGAATCGAAAAACTCAAAAAATTAGCCCAAATAAGGATGATATACTGTGCTGCTAGGATAGATCTTGAAAATGCTAGAATTCTTGGAAAGCAAGGCAGACATATTGCATCAGCGGAGAAGTTCGCCAGCGCAGCTTTACAATTAAATGAGGTCTGTACACATTTTAATGTTGAACAAGAACGCAGGGAACTTGAAGCTAATTTTTACCTTTGTAAAGCATGGGAGTGCATGGAATATGGGGAAGAATATGAGGACCCTCATAAATTCGCAGAAGCAGCAAATCTTTTTACAAAAGCAAGCAATCTTTTCACCGAAACTAAACTGAAATTTTTGGCTTTAGGTAATTCTGCTTTCTGTCAAGCCTTAGAATGTGGGTCGAATTTCGATAAAACAGGTGATATGAAACTTAAATCGAAGTTATATACAAAAATTAAATCGATGCTTAGAAATGCGGCCTCTTCATATAGAAAAGGCGGTTTTGAAAGTGGAGCAGACTGGGCTTTAGCAACTTCAACTTTTTTCGATGCTCTCTGGCATTTAATAAATGTTGATGAGGAATTAGACTTTACCAAGAAGAAAGAACTGTTAGAAAGTGGTTCAATGTACTTAAAATCTGCAGCAGAACTCTTTTCTAAAGCTAAATACAAAGAAAAAGAACGAGAAGTTCTTGAACAATTAGAAATGGTTAAGAAAGAAGAAAGCATTTTAATATCAGCTTTAAACACTATAAAAAAACCGTCTATATCAGGTAGTACTATAGGAATTAGTGCTCCAGCTTGTCCTTTAGAAACGAGCTTATCTCCAAATTTAAGTGAAGTCCGTAAATTAACTGAAGCAGAGACCGTAATTAAAGAGAAACGTGAAATTAAAGAAAAAGTAAAAATAAAGAAAGAAATAAAAAAACCAGATTTAACTCTTAAAGAAAGAAAAGAAATAGAAAAAATTGAATCTGAGATAAAAGTTGAAGAACAAAGGTTCATTTGCGTTGTCCATAAGGGACAAATTGTAGGGACCGTATACATTTGTCCGAATTGCAAAACACATTATTGTTTGACATGTGCTTACTCACTAAAAGCAAACGGAGAAAAATGCTGGACTTGTAATAGTGAAATAAATCCTTAATTTTAATTGAAGTTAATTTTCAATATCTAAAAAATTATAAATAAATACAATAAATAATAATTTATCCAAACAAAAATAATTAGGTGAAAGTGATTTCCAATAAAAATGGAACTGAGGTTTCAATGAAAGACCAAATGAAGAAATTTCTTATAAAAAGTCTTTATGGATTTAATACTGTTCTTATGTTTGGGATAGGAAGACGCCTAGGCATTTTTGATTACCTTTCAGAAAAAGCGAAATCATCGTCTATTTCTGGAAAAATATCTTCAGTAACATTTACACCTAATGAGCTTATTGAAAAATTGAATTTAGGTTCAGACTATATAGATGCTTGGATTCATTTAGCGCTGGAATGTGGATTATTTGAACTCGATGATTCTTGTGAAAAATGTTTGAAAACAGCACCTCATGTATATGATTTATTAATTGATCGTAATCACATGTTCTATATAGGAGATACCTTAGGAGCTTTTTATTATCTAGCTCCATACCAAGATCTAATTCTTGATGCTTTTAAATCGGATGTAAATATATCTGATATTGAATTTCCAGAAGAATTTATCAAAGATTCGCAGCGGATGAGCGCAAGGTATGGAACGTTAATAGAACGACTCTTTACTAAACATTTTAAGGATTTTTGTAAAAAATTGCGAAATCAGGGAACTATACTCGCAGCGGGTTGCGGTTATGGGTATAATCTTCAAATTTGGGCAAAAAAATATAAAAGAGCTCAATTTGTAGGCATCGATATCGATCCAAAAGGAATATCATTCGCAAAAAAAATGGTGAAGCAAAATAATTGGGATGATAGGTTTGAAATTCTTGAAATTCCAATTAATGAATATGCTAATGCCTGTACTAAAAAATTTGATCTGATTTTGTTGAATCAAGTTCTCCACGAGATGGAACATAATAGAAATTATAGATTAAGTGTCCTTAAAGATCTTTATTCCTTATTAAAAGACGATGGAATTTTGCTTATTGGAGAGAGCATGATTCCTGATACTTTTGCTCCAAAGCAAGAGTTTCTACTTTTTGATATCACGCACAAATTCTTTGAAGCTGGATTTGCAAAATTTTATGATGAAAAGACTTTTAAAGAATTTATAGATTTAACACCCTTCACCAAAGCAGAATTTGTGAAGGAAGGTGGTGAATATTTCTGGGTTGTTAGAAAATAATAAATCAATCTCAATTTTTTTATTTAAAATTTATTAAATAAAGGCTGCCATATCTTTACAATTCTCTGCAATTCTTATCATATCTTTAATTTTAGCTTTATCATCGTAATCTAAACCATTATTCAGCGATTTTCCTTTTTCTACTAATTTATCTTTCCTTAACCAAGATTTATGGGCTAAAATTAGATCTTTTTTTAAATATGCATTCATAACATCATTAAAATATTGATGGATTTCATTAAAAAATACCATTACATTTTCACTTAGACGCAAGTCTCTTAAGATTTTGCCAATTTCTTGAATTTTTTCACAAAACATACGAAAATCCATTGCTTCTAGAGGAGTAAAATCCTGATCTTCTGAAACATAAACTCCAGTTCTAAGATAAGTTCTAATATGAGTAACCAAAATGAAATAAAATTTTCTTAGTTGTATAAAATTGTATTTTAATTCTTCAATTGACCCTTCTTTCAAATAATCAAACATATCAGCAATTAAGTATAATAAACGTTGTATTAGCTTTTTCGTGGGAATTTGTTTATAACCAAAATTTTGAATTACAATTCTTTGCTGTTGTTCTTCAGTTATTTCAGTGTTGGGAAGACCATTAACAAGCCAACGAATTTCATTTTTTAAATGCTTATCAATTTCCTTATCTGATATAATAACTAAATTAGTTTGACCTGATAAACAATTTTTTACAAGCTCTCTCCCAACATACGGACTTGAGTGAAGTATTAATTCATCTTTTAAGTCTTCCTCGCTTTGTTCTAATTTAGGAGAAATGATTAAGGAGCCATCGCTTCGAATATCTATTGCTAGTGAGTTCTTTTCCACTAAATTAAAATTTCTAACCCAATTTTTCGGTAAACTAATAACATATGAGCCACCTAAAGCCTGCAACTTCCTAAAAATTCTCTCCATATATAATATATGACAATAATATTATATATACTTTTTTTTTTTCATATATATTATTTATACAAAATCTATATTAGTGTTTATATTTCTTATT
>JBHLKV010000158.1:0-6753 GCA_048886305.1 Candidatus Hodarchaeota archaeon | reverse complement strand
AGCAATTACAGCCGAAAGTAATAACATTGGACTTAGAAAGAAAAATTTCAATAATACTGGAGATGATGGTGGAGTAAACATGATTAATAGAAATATAAAAAGAAATTGGAAGGGAACCATTTGAAGAACCATTAAAAAGAGATTGTTAGTTGTCATTGTACGACCTTTCTCCTCAAATGAAGGAGAAAAACACTGAATGCCAATTGCTTGAGATATAACTAATTGACAATAAATCAGATAAAAACTAAAGAAAAAAATAATCGTAAAAACATCAAATTCAAAAAAGATAGTGAAAAAAATAGTTAGTCCAATAGTCATAAGTACATTAAAAATTAACATTGCTAACATATAAGAATAAACTAGTGAGTGAATATTTCGAGGGCTTCTTTTATACACCCAAATAAGATCTTTTGAACCAACAAAAATGTAGCTCCCGAAAAGTAAGCCATACATTAGTCCTCCCATGAAAATAATAAATACAATAATAATGGATTCACCAAAAATTTCTTCTGTACCCATAGTAAAAGAAAAAATAACTCCCAATACACCAACTATTCCAGAGGTATAGGCAATTTTCATTATAGTTTCTCTTCTTCTTAAAAATTCTTTTAACTGAGTAATAATTAATCCTTCCCATTTATGTCCTGTGAATTTTCTAATTAATAAATAAAATTTATTTTCTCTTTCAATAATAGAAGTTAATTTTTCTATACCACCTTCTACAGTAAAGAATTTATTAGCCCGTTTATATGATAGGTACAAAATAATAATAGGAACGAAAATTACAAGAGCACTACTGTACCATATATTCAAAAAGTATCTACTTATCAAACTAGGTTCAATAAAATATAGTATAATATTAGAAAACCATAAAGAAGGATAAAAACTTACCCAATTTCTTAATTGTGGGTTATTAATAAGGTAATCAAACAAAAACTGTAAAGAATAGATTATAGCTACCATTGCTATTGAAAGAAGAAATAATAAAACCTTTCCTAAATCTCTTGCACGCTCACTTTTCGCGATTTTATGTTCAAGCCAGGATGAAATAATTGAACCCAGAAGAGCAGCAAATAATACTAGTGCAAAAATACATATATAGATGATAATGTATTGAATTGGAGTAAGGTCTATAATTGGATTTAACATTCCAATTAACATTGGACCAACCATGAGAATAATAGCTGAATAGATAGGAAATTTTCCGATAAATTCACCTAAAAAAATATCTCCCGATGTAGCAGGAGAGGCTAATAAAATCTCTTTGAAGCCAATTTCAGTCCTTCTATAAACAGTATTTAATGGATATATTAAAATAAAGAGGAAGAGAGCCATCATACCATACTCAATAATAAGAGCAACAGCTTGTAAAATTGGAGGGATTTGATCAATTAAAGTAGGCATAAAGAGATTAAAAATGGCTGGACATAAATAGAATGCCCATAATAGTAACAAAGAGTATAATATTATGAAAAAAAGCACTCTATGCTTTCGAAAAAGGCTTGTTCTTAGCCTAAGTTCATTTTTAGCTATTGTTTTCCAGAGGGTCATTATTATCTTCTATCTTCTTTTCTTCTTTTTCTTTATTTTATCTTTTTCGCTATTATTTGGAGTTTCTTCCCTCCAAGCCAATAAGTCTTCGATACGAGTGGCACCCATAATTTTTAAATACGCGTCTTCTAAATCTTCTGCATTTGCAGAACTAATAATTTCTTTTGGGCTTCCCTCAACCTTTAATACTCCTTTATCAATAATTCCAATTTGATCACATAGTTCTTCAGCAGCATCGAGAAGATGGGTACAAATGAAAATGGTCTTATCTGCTTTTTTGGCAAGCTCAGATATGAGATCTTTAACCATTCTAGCAGCTGCGGGATCTAAGTTTGAAGTAGGTTCATCTAAGAATATTATTTTGGGATCCTGAATCAATGCTGCACATAAACAAACTTTTTGTTTCATACCTCTTGAATAACCTTCCAAAAGATCATTTTCACGCCCTTCTAAATCAAAAAGATCAATTAATTCTTCAATACGGGAAGATATCACTTCTTTAGGTAAATAATACAATTCTCCAACAAATTCTAAGAATTCTTTTGCTGTTAATTTTTGATATAATCCAGGAGATTCTGGTAAAAAACCGCAGTTAATTTTAACTTGTTGGCTTTCAGTAATAATATCATGACCTACAACTTTGGCTGTCCCTGAAGTAGGTGATATTATTGAATTTAACATTCGGACAGTAGTAGTTTTCCCTGCCCCGTTAGGACCTAATAATCCATAGGTTATACCGTAGGGTATTTTTAAATTAAGGTCTTTTACAGCAACTATATTCCCAAAATCCTTTGTAAGGTTTAAAGTTGTTATTGCATATTCATCTGAAATATTTTACCGCCTAAATTCATTTATTTATTTAATATTTCAAAATTTTTATTTACAAATAAATCTTATTTAAGAGATTTGAATTAAATCTTATTACCAAGATTTATAAAATAAAGTTTTATAAATACTAAACCTTATACCTAATTAGTTTGGAGAAAAATACAAAGAAAGGTCTGATAACGGGTTTAATTGGTGTTATTTTTGTAGGTTTACAACCAATTGTCGCTATATTAAGACCAAATGCAGCAGATGCTTATCTATCAGGAGCTATGACTTGTATAGTCGAAATGATGGTGTTTTTCCCGATAATGTTAATTGAGTTCAAATTAATGAATTCAAACAATCAAATTTTTAATAAGAGGGAAAATAAGGTTAAAAAATTTCAGATGTTAAGAGAATGGAGGAAAAATTTTTGGCTATTTATTTTTATTGGCTTGCTTTTTGGATTAAATCAGATTTTGTTTTTCGTAGGGTATGATCTGGCAGGTGCAATTAACGGTTCTTTAACACAGAAAACTACTGTCTTTTTTTCTTTATTTCTAGGATACCTTCTTCTAAAAGAAAGAATAACAAAACGACAAATCATTTTTTCAATTTTATTGTTTTTTGGATTGGCCATCAGTATTACTCAATTTTTCACATTAATTGATATTAATCTCAATATATTAATTGGAGTGGGGATTATTCTTGCAATTTCGCTGATGTGGATCTTTGGTCATACACTAACAAAACCAATCTTTGGGAGAGAAGAAGTAACACCGATACAAATGGTATTTATTAGAAATTTTATCTCAGGAGTTATTTTGTTATTAACTTATTTGCTCATTTTTACTCCAGATTTAAAAGTTTTCATTGAACCAGATAATTTATTATTTTATACGACCATGGGGGTCGTATATGGTTCAGGTTTACTATGCTGGTATAAAACATTATCGTATCTTGATGTGTCTAAAGCAACTGTAGTTTTTTCCCCTACTCCTATTACTTCTGCAATCTTTGCAACAATACTTCTAGGAGAAGATTTTACAATAGCCCATTTAATAGGGACTATACTTGTTATAATATCTATCATAATAATCGTTATGCAAAAGAGAAGTTAAAAATAGAAAATAGGTATTTAAAAAGAATATATGTTTATATATTGCTAAAATTAGATTTTTGCGTGAGAATAGCTTGTTTTTTTTAAAATTAAGTGTGAACCACAACATTTATATATAGAGATATATAAAAAAATATATTCATTAATAAAAAATAATATGATAAATTCATTTAACTGAATGATTATGTCTAGTAGTGAAGTAATTGTTGTTAATGATTTAAAAAAATTCTTTGGTGAAGTTAAAGCAGTTAATGGAATATCTTTCAATGTTCATCAAGGAGAGGTTTTTGGTCTCTTAGGTCCAAATGGTGCTGGTAAAACCACAACTATTAAACTACTTCTGGGTCTTCTTGAGCCTAATGAAGGAGAGATGAGCATTTTTGGTTTAAATCCTGAAAGAGAAGAGGTTCAGATTAAACGTAGAATTGGATATGTTTCAGAAGAGCCGCTTATTTTCAAGTCTCTCACACCAAAAGATCTATTTAATTTTATAGCATCTATTCGTGGCTTAGAAGAAGAAGCAACTACTGAACGTGCCCGAGAGTATTTAGAAAGTCTAGATGCTATCGAATATTATGATCAATTAATTGCCACGCTATCACACGGTAATAAACAAAAATTACAAATTATTGCTGCTATATTACATGAGCCTGATTTACTTATTTTAGATGAACCTATTGCTGGTTTGGATGCTAAATCTGTTAAAGTAGTTAAAGAACTACTGGATCTACATGTTGAAAATGGTGGTTCGGTTTTATTTTCAACCCATATAATGGAAATTGCTCAAGATCTATGTGATCGAATAGCTATAATAAATAAGGGTAAAATTGTAGGGATTGGCACTTTTGAAGAACTACGTCAACAAGCTGATAGGGTTGGAGCAAGTTTAGAAGATGTATTTTTACGTCTTACTGAACAAGATACTTCCGTGAATAAGATTGTCCAAAAATTACGAGCATCTTTTAAGAAGAAGAATTAGTGGAGAAACTAGATATGGAAGAACAAAAGTTAAAATATTACAAATTAGCAAAATATCCCACTTATGAAATTTTAATGGATGGCCAACTTGCAAGTGCAGGTGCTCATCAGGCAAGACTTATTGAGAAATTCAAGAAAAATAAGAAGTATATTAAAAATCAATTTTTGGCACTTAAATTTATCTTTGCAATTCTTCTCCTATTTATACCTCTTTTGCCATTAATCACATATTTGCAGGTCGTAGCCTATCCTGAAAGCACATATACAATAAATATGATCTTATTAATATCCAGTTTTATTTTTGGAATATATTTTGCCATGACATTCTTATACATGATATTGTTCGGTATGGTTTCAACCAGTTCATTTATGTCAGGGAATTCATTCAAATGGCTGCAAACTCTTCCCTTCTCTAAAAATGATTTGAAAAGAATAGGATTAATGACCCTCTTTCGCAATCTTGATATTCCAATTATAATATTATTCTTGGGATTTCCAATAACAATGCTAATTGGAACTCAAAATTTATTGATTTTCAGTACATCGCTATTAATCTCTTTTTTTAATATTGTTTTTAATTTCAGCTTACTCATTATTTTGGGAGAAAAACTTAGTTTTCTTTTTTCAGAATCAAAAGACAAATCAAAAAGAGTAAATATCGTAAGGATTGTAACGATGCTTGGTTATTTCATCATTGCTTTTGGATCTGGATTTGTTATGAGCTGGGGTTTTCAATCTATTGATACGTTTTTAGAAATATTCGAAACTAACGAGCCTTCTATCACAGCAAACGTAGTTTTAAGCTTAATCTTGTTCCCATTCACTCCGGGGTATTTATTATCATTAAGTATCAAACCAAATCAGGTTCCTATAGAAATATTATTTAGCACACTTATCGGTTATGGGTTATTCATACTATTAACATGGTATCTATATCGAACTGCGAGACGAGCTCTAAGGAGTACCATTTCTGCTGAAATTATAGTCGAAAGAGCAGAGAAGAAAGAGGTCCAAGTCGAAATAAAAACATTGACTACTATTCGTGCATATGTACGAAAAGATTTAGTATCAAGTACACGTGATATACAATCTTTTATGTTTATTTTTTTCCCTATCTTCTATCCTTTAATATTGGTATTAACAATGCAAGGTCCGATAATTAATGAGATTACAAATATAGAAGGTTTGTTAATCTTATGGTCAATTGTGCTTTTAATTTATCTTTTCATTCCACCAATGTTAATTGTAGGTTTTCTAAACCTTGAAGAGTCTGGATCTTCAACAGTATCATCCTTACCAATTATCCCTCGTGATCAAGCAAAGGCTAAAATTGTTTTGATGTTTTCTATCCAGGGAATTTCCCTAATATTTACTTCTATTATGCTTACTATATTAACTAATTCAGTATTTGTAATACTCTTATTCTTAGTTACATTACCTATTGCTTGGATTTTATTATTATTCATGTTTGAAATGAAAATTAAACTGTTTGGTCGGATGAAATATAAATATATTTTAGAAGAACTACAAAAAAAGCACAAAATAGCAAAATGGATAAGTATGATCCTTTCAGAATTTGCGATTTATTTTGTGGTTTTAACTACTGGATCTATTTTATTTATTAGCTTTGATATAATCCCCACTTTAATTACTCTATTTATCATTGGTGTTAGTGGAATATCTATTTTAATATTTGTTTTTACCAGGATGTTTCCAAAAGTAGAAAAAATGGCAGAGTACAAAACTGGTGGATTTTTAAGAGAGCATGTAAATGTTGGAACTCTTGTACTACTGATATTATATTTTATTTTTCTTTTCCTTCCAGGTTTTGTAATATATCCTCTAATGCCAATCTTACTCGATATACCTACTGTATTTGCTTTATTTATTGAATTTTTCATAATTGTTGGATTTTTAATTCTATTATGGCAGATTATAGTTCCATACGGATTAAAGCTTCCAAATGAAGATATGACTTTTGTAGAGCATTCTCGCTCAATTGGTTTAAGTAGAGTAAGACCATTATGGAGGAATTTGGTGATTGGGTTAGGGAGTATAGCAATATTTGGATTATCAACAGTACTTTTAGGAGAATTACTAGGCACATATTATTTTATTCCTGAAATTCTATTTTTAGGATTTAATTGGTTCTTATTTGTACTTATGCTAATACCTGGAATTTGGGAAGAAGTAGCATTTAGAGGAGTAATTTTAAATTTACAATTAAAGAAATACAGCAAATTAACTGTTGTCTTTCTTAACGGGATATTATTTGGATTATTCCATTTTGTTAATTT
>JBHLKV010000157.1:0-6778 GCA_048886305.1 Candidatus Hodarchaeota archaeon | reverse complement strand
AAGACATGCAATTATCAATGTATCTATTGTCAATTAGGAAAAACAACTAATTTTACAAACGAACGCAGAAATTATTTCCCAAAAGAGGAAATTATGGTTGAAATAGAAGAAGCTATTAAACAAAGCAAAAACAATTTTGACTATATAACGTTTGTAGGAAGTGGAGAACCTACTTTGTATAAAGATTTAGAAAAACTAATTCTAAAAGCAAAATCAATTTCAGATAGACCTATCTGCGTAATAACTAACGGTGCATTATTAGGTAACGAAGAAGTCATAAAAGCTTTATTACTTAGTGATGTTGTTTTACCTAGTTTAGATGCAGGGGATGAAAAATCTTTTAAAAGAATAAATAGACCTCATCCAAATATAAAATTTGATTCTTTAATACAGAGCTTCATAGATTTTAAACGGATATTTAAGGGCAAGTTCTGGATTGAAATTATGATAATGAATGCAATCAACGATTCCAAAAAAGAGCTCTTAAAAATTAAGGAGAAAATAGATTTAATTAAACCTGATAAAATAGATATTAATATTCCAATTAGACCTCCTCATGAAAATTGGGTCAAGATACCAGATAAAAACATTTTTTCATTATTAGATGAAATTTTTGGTTCTTATTCTGATATTAGTTTTCCTGAGAGAGGAAATTTTTATCTCTATTCCCAAGATTTTGAAGAGGAATTGCTTAATATAATAAAAAGACACCCTATGAGGCAAGATCAAATAATAAACACTTTTTCTTCTAAAAACTTTAAAAAAGAACAGATAATCTCTCTATTAAAAAGACTTGAATCAGAAAATAAAATTAAAAAATCAATATATAATAAACAGATTTATTGGTCATTATTCTAATTAACTGATTAAAATAAAGTATGGTGCTAGAACCTTTGCAAGGTTAGTCATCTTGCGACTACTATTTTCTCGTAAGATTCATCCATTCTAGCTAATTTAAATTTTTATTTATTAATATTACATGAGATAAAGTATTACTATATTGAAAATCAGAGATAATATACTGAAATAATGTCAACATGGTGGCCACTCATCTCCATTTCCATTGCTTGTACTTTCACTTGGAGGAACAGCAAGCACTTGGATTGTAGCAATCGTTGTTATTAAAGCGATAATAACACTAAATAGGATTACCATTGTTTTTAAATTGCCCTTTCTCATTTTAATCACGTTATTTTTTATCTTTAAATATATAATATAAATTATAATTGTTACTAATTTATAAATACATTATTACAAATTTGAAATCCAAATGGATAGTCAAATATCTAATAAAAAATCCAGAAAGGAATGTATTTAAGTCTATTTATTTTACTTTTGAAAATTACTGATATTAAGAATTTTAACATTAAAGGTCTTTGTTTCTCAATGAAGTTAATTCAGCAATTAACCAACATAGTTCCTCATAAGTAGATGATGATTTAAAAATTTCCTTCGATTTTTTATTTATTTCAGTAACCGTCAGTTTTTTTTTACCTTTTATAAATTTCAATTGGATCTCAGCTAGAATTTTGCATAAATCTTCATAAGTTCGATTCTCCTGTGATAGATTATATGCAGCAAGCGCAACTTCAGCTTCAAAATCAGGGTCTAAACCTGCTTCAATAAGCTCCATTGTATCTTCTATATCAAACTCTAATTCATGACGTCTCGAATTTTGAAGATCTTTTTCTTTTATACCTTTTTTTAAAATGTCCATCATTGCAAGAAAAGCCCCAAATTCTTTACCTTGAAGTATAGTCTGAATCTTTGCCTTTCCTTTTCTTTTTGCATTTAGGATATTAGCCCTTTTAACAGCAAAATCTCTTTTTTTTTTAGAAGTTTTTGAACCAAACCATAAATATATATTTTTAATATCATCAATTAAAAAAACTTTGTTTTCACTGAAATTAATCTTTTCAACTTTCCTTAAAGCTCCATTTTCATACACAGTATATAATTGCATATCAAAACTCGCTATTCATAAAAATTACAATATAGTAAATCTAAGTAATCTATGGTTATAAACTTTAACTATGTTTAATTTCTCTTAATAATCGCTTTCTATAGTGGTGCAACTAGATGCGTTGAAGTTCTCTCAACACCATCAATATTGTGGATTTTTGATAAAATCACTTTTGAAATTGTCGGAAAATCTTCTCCTTCTATTTTTGCAATTATATCTATCCCGCCTGTTACAGCATGAGCTTCTTTAACTTCTGGCATTTCATTTAACCGATTAATTACACTTTCGATAAAACCAGCTTGAATTTTCATAAATATATAACATAATGTCATTTTTGAAAATCACCTTTTTGATTTTTCATTAATTGCTTTTATTATTATTCTTAACATTATATTTATAGTTATTTTTTACAGAGAGGAATCTAGTAACTTCCATTTAATTATTTTAAAAGAATTAGAGAAATAATAAAAATGAGTCTGTAATTTAAATAGTAAAAGTTAAAAGGATCAAGAAGCTGCAATGAAGGCCCGAAGGTTTTCATTGCATTAGTATTATTTTCCATACAATTGCTTATATAGATTTTTCAATATATTAAGTCGAGCAGTGTCGTGAAAAAAACCATCTTCCATAGAATAATTGCTTATTCTGTGAAAGGTATTATCGTCGATAATCTCATCAACTCTTGCGAATTGACCGGGTTGAATACCGGATACAAACCTGACGGCTTATATTTTAATTCAAATTGTGTTTTTTACGCACAATCTTTTTTCATATCGTTGCTGACTACCTTTCGGTATTAACACATTGATAATAATACTACTTCTCGATATTCACACCGTTAGGTATGAACAATATATGTTTAAATCAAATTATATTTAAATAACTCTATTAAGGGGTTATTAAAACTTTAAGTCGGTGAGAATCAATCATAGATTTTTTATGTCGAAAGACTATTCTTAAAAAGTTATAAATATTTAACAATTTAAATTTAAAAAATTATAGTTGAGATTGATTTGATTGAATTTGTTCCATTAAACCAATTTTCAGAATCAGAGATCTTAAATACTCACAATAAAGCTTTTTCAGATTATGAAGTACCCATGCAATTATCTTTAGAAGTATTTAGATATTTCAATAATAGGCGAGGCGTCCGTTATGATCTCTCTATTGGTGCAGTGGAAGGAAAAAGACTCATTGGTTTTATTTTAAATGCTATTGATTTTTGGAATAACAAATTAACTGCTTATGATTGTGGAACTGGAGTAATTCCGGAATTTCGCCAAAAAGGTATAGCGAATCAAATTTTCAGCGAACTTCTGCCATATCTAAGAGCAGAAAAAGTTGAGCAATATTTGCTTGAGGTTATTCAAACCAATACTGCTGCTGTTAAATTGTATAAAAAAAGAAAATTTCAAATTACAAGAGAATTTGACTGTTTGCAAGTAGAACATAAGAAACTAGCGGAAATATTTCAGATTAGTCAAAAAATGGTCCTGAGTAAAATTTATAATATACGGGATATAGAATCTATTGATTGGAAGATTGCTAAAAGGATCTGGGATTTTCCTCCATCATGGCAAAATTCTGATTCGTCCATTCAAAGAGTAAATGAGAGTTTTCATTATCTAGGAGCGTTTTATCAGGAAGAACTTGTAGGTTATATAGTTTTAGAACAAGGTGGTGGAATTACGCAAATAGTAGTCCACCCGAAACATCGTAATCGCTACATTGGAGCAAATCTTTTAAAAAAAGTAATAGAAAAATTTCCAAATGTAGAGAAATTTAATATCATTAATGTGGATACTCAAAATACGAAATTTCTTAACTTTTTACGAAAATTTGGCTTTCAGACTTTTACAAAGCAGTATGAAATGATTTTAAAGCTTTAATTATTAATTGCCTGACAATTAACGATATTACACTATTTTGAAATCAAATTACTTCATTTTTAAAAAGTATTTAAATTTAAAAATAGTTTAAAACAAATATGCCTAATAATAATAACTCACCAAATGAAATCAAATTCAATGTGGCGCAATTAGAGACTGGTGTGAGATTACATTATGCTGAAAGAGGTAAAATGGATGGTGAAGTTATCATCTTCCTGCATGGATATACAGATTCATGGTATTCATTTAGTACTGTATTATCCTTATTATCTACTAAGTATCACGCCTACTCTCTGAGTCAACGAGGTCATGGTGAATCAGAAAAACCAGATCATTATAACATGAGTGATTTTGCAGCAGATGTAAAAGCCTTTATGAATGAGCTCGGAATTGAAAAAGCTAGTATCGTAGGGCATTCAATGGGGAGTTTTGTTGCTCAGAGAGTGGCCATTGAATATGCTGATCGAGTTAAAAGGCTCGTTCTTATTGGGTCTGCCCCCTCAGCAACAAATAATCAGGGCATTTTGGAATTTCAGGAGATTGTTGGTACCTTAGAAGACCCTATTGATAGAACATTTATATACGAGTTTCAATCGAGCACTCTACTAAACCCTATACCCGATGAATTTTTAGATAAGGTGGTCTCCGAAAGTATGAAAGTTCCTGCACGTGTATGGCAGGAAGCATTAGCTGGACTGAGTAAAGTAAATCACAAAGATCAATTGCACAAAATTAATGCACCAACCCTGATTGTTTGGGGTGATCATGATGATTTCTTTACACAGGAAGAACAAGAAACTCTAAAAAACCGAATTTCCAATTCGACATTTAAAGTATACCCGGATGTTGGGCATGGTCTTCATTGGGAGAAGCCACATGGAATCGTCAATGATGTAGAAGAATTCATACAATCAGAATAGTAAAATCCCTGATGATTGAAAATCAACACCATGGAACCATTTTTCATTTTTATATTTTTTACCAAATAAAGGAAAATTGGGAAATCCTAATTTTCTTTGACAAAAATATATATGTGTGAATTTTTATGTTACTTTTGGTATAGGAATATCCCATTTTTTGTTTATAAAGGTTTGATATCTTCTTTAATTAAATTGTTTAAAGTGGTGTAAAAAAGGTGGATTTTTCAGATAAGTTTTTAGAGGTTCTTCATTATTTAGCTACAACTTATAGGAAATTCCCTAAATTCATGATTGAAATAATCTCAGAAAATTACGGAATTCCTTCCTCTAAAATAAAAGAACTAATATATAAGTTTAGAAAAGAAGGTGTCTTAGTTATTGTAAAAAATGAAGGCTATACTTTTATATTAGAAAATAAATAGCCTGAAAAAAATCACTAAAGCTTCATTTTTTTATCTTTCATAATTTTAAGATATAAAATCTTAAATACTTGGTATAATACATAAACATAGAAGTCTATATGTTAATGTGATATAAAGTTGACAAATTGTAGTAATTGTGGAAGTGTTTTAAAAGAAGGAGCAAAGTTTTGTACGAATTGTGGATATAAAATAGAGCAGTTGGATACAACACAGCCTCCTCGTGGGCGTGTGATCACTACTCCACAGAGAAAAGGAAAAATAATAATGAAGGGAGGTGGCATGACTACTCTCTACAAAGTAATCGCGTATTTTGTTGGAGTATTTATTTTTGATCTGTTTATATCATGGGCAATTTGTGCTGGATTAGAAGGAGATATAGCTTGTTTTTGGGGATTTACCGGAGCCCTTTATGTTCCGTTACTAATTTTTACTCCTCTTTTAGTCGCTATAGCTCAATCTTATTAATTAATCCATTTTTTTCTTATATTATTTTTAAGATTTTTTTAGCATATACAAACAAAATTATGGTTAGTCCATTTAAAAAGATTAGAGTGGCAATTAAGTAATTAGAAGCTCTAAAATTTAAATTGACCATCGAGATAACCCCACCAAGAAGAAAAAAACATATATCTATAAAAGAATTTATTAAACTATCTTTTCTTCTTCCAAATTTAAGATTTATTTTAATAAAGATATTGTTCTCAATTATTTCCCAAAATAAACTATAAAAAAGATTGAAGCCCAAGGAGATAAAAGGAAATGCTATTCTAAAAATTATCATAATAACAGAATTCGTAATTAAATAGAAAAGGAATCCAAAAAATAGATGACAAAAACTAAAAACATCAATCGCAGATTTACTTATTTCCTCTTTTTTTGTTGCTATGACATTAATTTATAATCACTATAAAGATATTATTATTTATTTGGATAAATTTTCTATATACATTATTTCTAATGAATAGATATTAATAATCTTCTTATAATTTTGAAAAGACAAACTTTAATATTAGAAATGTAATTTACTATCTACTATAAGGTGTATAATATGACAAAAATATCAGTTGTTTCTACTAAAGATAGAATTTATGGTGTGAATAAGTCATTAGAGTTGTTAGGTATCAATCCTGTCAAGGATAAAAATATAATTTTGAAACCAAATTTCAATACTGCTGATCCACCTCCTGCTTCAAGTTCAATGAATACTATCAAACAACTTATTGTTAAGTTAAAGGAAATGGGCGCTAAATCCATTACAGTTGCTGAGCGAAGTGGACCAGCTAACACGGCTAAAGTATTTGAGAAAAAGGGATTGTATACTTTAGCAGAAGAATTAGATTTTAAGATTGTTAATTTATCTAAAGAATCAAAAGATAAATTTGTCCTTAAAAAACCAAAAGATAACCATTGGAAGAATGGATTCCTTTTTGCCAAAATTTATGATGATGCCGAATGTATTGTCGAAACTTGTTGTTTAAAAACTCATATGTATGGTGGTCACTTTACGTTATCATTAAAAAACGCAGTAGGATTAGTACCTTTAGAATATATGAGTGAGTTACATGCTTCTAAGCATCAAAGGAA